>JAGXSM010000273.1 GCA_018333725.1 Melioribacter sp.
CGGTCCGGCTGGAACCGGCAAAACATATCTTGCAGTAGCTTTAGCTGTTGCAGCTTTCAAAAAGAATATAGTAAGAAAAATTGTACTTGCCAGACCTGCTGTTGAGGCTGGTGAGAGTCTGGGATTTTTACCGGGCGATTTCAGAGAAAAAATTGATCCTTATTTACGCCCATTATACGATGCTCTTGAAGAGATGCTTCCATCTGAGCAACTGAGAAATTATATCGAAAAAGGGATTATTGAGATTGTCCCGCTTGCATATATGCGTGGTAGAACATTGAATAATGCATATGTCATTCTGGATGAAGCGCAGAATGCAACAGGTATGCAGATGAAAATGTTCTTAACCAGATTAGGTCCGAATTCCAAGGCAATAATTACCGGCGATATTACTCAAATCGATTTGCCAGCTTACTCTCAAAGTGGATTGGTTCAGGTGAAAGAAATTCTTAGAAAAGTTGATGGAGTTGGATTTGTTTATTTTGACAAAGGTGATGTAGTTAGACATAAACTTGTTAAAGATATTATTGACGCTTATGAAAAACACTATAGCGATAACGGCGGTAAAAAGGAAACTAAGTAATTAATTAGGCACTAATACAAACTATTTCTTTCTCTTGCTCTCTTCCCAATATTTGTCCATTTCCTGTAAATTTGATTCTATAAGTTTTTTACCCGATTCTTTTATTCTCTGTTCAACATAAGTGAACCTCGAAATAAACTTTTCATTAGTTAAACGTAGTGCATTCTCAGGATTGATTCCTAAAAACCTTGCATAATTTGTAAGTGCAAAGAACACATCTCCCAGTTCTTCTTCCAGTTTTATTTTATTATTACTTTTTTCCATTTCATGCATTTCTTCAATCTCTTCAATTACTTTTTTCCAGACATCATTTTTGTTCTCCCAGTCAAAACCAACCTTCGAGGCTTTTTCCTGAAGTCGATATGCACGTGCTAAACCCGGTAAATTTTTAGGCACACCTTCAAGAACAGACTCGCGACCTTCTGAAAGTTTGATCTCTTCCCAATTCTTTACAATTTCCTCTGTCCCGTTTACTTTCACTTCACCAAATACATGTGGATGCCTTCTAATCAGCTTATCTTTGATTGTTTCTATCACATCATTAATGTTGAATTGATTATCCTCTTCTGCAATTACTGAATGAAATAAAATGTGGAGTAATAGATCTCCAAGTTCCGATTTCATTTCTTTATAGTCTTTCAGATCAATTGACTCTATTAGTTCATAGGTCTCTTCAATAGTTGCCCCTTTAATCGAATCGTGAGTTTGCTCTCTATCCCATGGACATTCTTTGCGTAGTCTCTTCATTATATCTGCAAGTTCCTGAAATTTTTCGCCTGTCATTCCCTTTACCTTTTTTAATCGTAAAATTAACAGAATGAAAATAGAATACAAATAAAAGTTGATATTCATTTTTAATATATTTGTAGAAACAATTACGGAGAAAAAATGATTGAGCAGAAAATAAGAGAATTAATCGGCCATGATTTACCAGTTGCACCAAAGCCATTAGCAGCATATATACCTGCTATTCAATCTGGCAATCTGGTTATTACAGCCGGACAACTTCCGTTTAAGGAAGGAAAACTTTTATTTGAGGGTAAAGTCGGTTATGAAGTATCTGAAGAAAAAGGAATTGAATGTGCACGGCAATCGGCTATTAATTGTCTTTCTGCTATTAAGTCTGTAATACATGATATGGATAAAATAGAACGGATTGTAAAACTAACGGTCTTTATTAACTCAGCAATCGGTTTTCATCAACAACCGAAAATTGCTAACGGTGCATCGGAATTGATGGTTCAGATTTTCGGCGAAGCTGGTAAACATGCAAGAAGTGCCGTTGGTGTCAATGAATTACCCATGAATGCCCCTGTTGAAATAGAGATGACTGTCCAGATTAAATAAACTCTCATTTTGACTTGATACTTTTTGTTAGAAAGTCTAAACTTGCATTGTATTTTAACGGGAAACATTTTTAATGTAATTACTGTTAAAGCAAAAAAGATGGAAAAGAATATGAAAAAACTATTATTTATAATTTTAATTTTATCATCCCTTAATGTTCATGCTCAGTTTAGAGATGAACTAAATAAACAACCCGATATTAAAAGTGGAATTTTAAATAATAGTTCTTCCTCATTATTCGGTTTATTCAATCCCGATAATTTTAAAATGAGCCATACATTCGACCTTTCATATCAAACATCTGGATTTGGTAACCTGGCATTAAGCACATATACCAATAGCATGTTTTATAAATTTAATGATCAGTTAAATTTTCAAGCTGATATAAGTCTTGTTAATTCACCTTATAATTCTTTCGGTAAAGAATTTTCAAAACAAATTAACGGTATTTATTTAAGCCGGGCACAATTAAATTATAAACCCTCAGAAAACATGAATATTATTCTTCAGTATAGAAGTTATCCAGCAGGTTATTTTTCCCCATATATGTACGATAATAATCCTTTCTACCGTTCTTCGTGGTTAGATAGTAGGTGGGATGAGAAAGAGAAGTAGATTTTTATTAAATTTCCCCTCAAATAATTTCTGATATTTTAACTCTGAGAGAATTGGAAAAGAGTAATTCTAAGAAGTCCGCGAATAAATCCGTTGATATAAAAACCTCAACAAATAATCTATTTCTGAATATTGCTATCTTTATTCTATTTACGCTCATTCTGTTTATGGTTTATTCCATTTATATAAAGCTGACCAATCCTAAAAGTGCTAGCAATGGTGTGTCCGATAATCAAACAGTTTCTGAAATAATTCAGGTTGAAGTTCTTAATGGATGCGGAGTCGGTGGTATCGCAGATCGATTTACCGATTTTCTCCGTAACAATAAATTTGATGTTGTTAATATGAGTAATTATATCCGCTTCGATTTGGATGAAACCATTGTTATTGATAGAACTGGAAATAAGGCGAATGCCCTTTTTGTTGCCAAAGCTTTAGGCGTTAAAAGTGAAAATGTTATTCAGCAGCTTAATAATGATTATTTTCTCGATGTTTCAATTGTAATTGGACGAGATTATTATACTTTACAACCACTTAAATGAGGTAAAGAGTGACATCTTTAAATTTTGCAAATATTATTGCCGATTTAATTAAGAATAAAAAAGGTTATGATATTAAAATACTTGATTTGCGTAAGCTTTCTACAATTGCTGATTTCTTTGTTATCTGTTCTGCTGATTCTGACCGACAGGTGAAAGCAATTGCCGACGAGATTGAGGATAAGCTTTCTGAACAACGGATTAAGTGTTCCAATAGGGAAGGCTATGAGACAATGAATTGGATTTTACTTGACTACTTTGATGTAATTGTTCATGTATTTAAGAATGAAGCACGTAATTACTATAACCTGGAAAAATTTTGGGGCGATGCACCTGTTATTGAAGTTGGTGATGATACTGAAAAGAAACCAAAGAAATCAGTAAAATCTAAAAGTACAAAGTCTACCAGGAGAAGTAATTGAAAAAGTACCTGATTAGTGTATTTGAAAAGACTTCTGAAAAGTTATCATATCTCAATGATGTCGATAAAATTTTTACTATCCCCAATCAGCAAAACTATGGTGATTATTCTACAAACATTGCTCTTTTATTATCCAAGAAACTAAAAAAATCCCCCCGCGATGTTGCTACTGAAATAATATCAAACCTTGAATACGATAAATCGGTAATCGAGAAAATTGATATAGCGGGACCCGGTTTTATAAACTTTTATTTTTCTCCTTCCTACATACCCGGTATTTTAACCCGGATATTAGATGAAAATAAGAACTTCGGTAAATCGAAAAAGTATATTGGTAAAAAGGCTCTTGTTGAATTTGTCTCAGCAAATCCGACCGGACCGTTAACTGTTGGGCACGGACGTAATGCTGTTATAGGTGATACCGTAGCAAATATGTGTGAGTGGATTGGATATGATGTTGAACGCGAATATTATTTTAATAATGCCGGCCGGCAAATGCGTGTTCTTGGCGATTCGGTTCGATTGCGTTATTTGGAATTGCTAAAAAATATAATTGAGTTTCCTGAGGACTACTATCAAGGAGAATACATAAAGGATATTGCTGCAGCCCTCATTAATGAATTTGGCGATTCATTATTAAATGAAGATGCTGAAGGTAAATTTAAACATAAAGCTGAGAGTGAGATTTTTGCCGACATTAATAAAACATTGGCCAAGCTCGGAATAGAATTTAACCGGTATTATAATGAACATGCTCTTTATGAGGATGGTAAAATCCAATTGCTTCTGGATGAGTTTAAATTAAAAAACCTGTCGTATGAAAAGGAAGGTGCTACCTGGCTTAAATTATCCGAATTGGGGAATGAATCTGATAAGGTGATTGTAAAATCAACAGGAGAACCGACATACCGTTTACCCGATATTGCATATCATATCACAAAATTTGAACGCGGTTACGATTTAATGGTGGATTTATTCGGCTCAGACCATAATGCAACATATCCTGATGTCCTTGCCGGCTTAAATGCGTTAGGTTATGATTCTCAAAAAGTTAGAGTACTTATTCATCAATTT
The DNA here is from genome assembly GCA_018333725.1 of Melioribacter sp. Classification (GTDB taxonomy): domain Bacteria; phylum Bacteroidota; class Ignavibacteria; order Ignavibacteriales; family Melioribacteraceae; genus DSXH01. The sequence continues at coordinate 4,580 of JAGXSM010000273.1, forward strand.
GTAACAATTATGCAAAAGGGGGAAATTGTTAAAATGTCCACCCGTAAAGCAAATTATATTACACTCGATGATTTAATTGATGAAGTTGGAAGCGATGTTGTAAGATACTTTTTTATAATGAGAAGCATGAGTAGTCATCTGAACTTTGATCTTGATCTTGCTAAAAAGCAGTCCGATGAAAACCCGGTCTTCTATTTACAATACGCTCATGCGCGAATTTCATCGATATTAAGAATGGCAGAGGGTGAAAATCTTAAAAGTTCCTTGAAAAATCTTTATCTGCTTTCTACAGCGGAAGAACAGAATTTGCTTAAAAAATTGTATGAATTTCCGGAAGAGGTTTTATTAAGTGCCGAAAATTTTGAACCGCATAAAATTACCAGTTATTTAGAAGAATTGGCTGCACTGTTCCATAAGTTTTATACTGTTTGCAGAATTATTGGCAGTGAAAAAAATCTTGCGGAAGCTAGATTATCCCTCATAAATGCAACTCAAATAGTTCTTAAAAATGGGTTGACGATTCTTGGTGTAAGTGCTCCGGATAAAATGTAATTAATTATTGCTATTGCTTCAATATTTCGCACACTTTATTCGATCTTGTAAATGTTATTTGAACTAATTCCTTAAGTACGAACTTTTATTATTTTATTTTTGTATTTTATATAGGGTTCAGTAATCAATTATTGAGAAAATATTTTTGTGATGGAATGAATTAATTAATGCAATAAGATTAATCGAGTTTAGTACGAAAGAGGGGAAAATCATTGAAAAAGAGGGGGAAAAATATTGCTCAAGGTATTAGATCCCTTACTACTAATAAAAAAAGAAATCCCTCAAGAAATAAAGTAGCTTCAAAAAAACTAAAAAATTTGCAAGCTGAATTTATTGCTTCAACATCCCATCAATTCCGAACACCATTATCTACTCTACAAAGTTCTGTTGAGCTGCTTGCATATTATATTAAAAAAGAAAATTTGTTACGACAGCAAGAGGTTTTGAATTGAATTAAAAAGTCTATTGATAACCTTACCGAAACGCTTGAAAGGATTACTGAATTTTATAAATACAATGTTTACGGAAGAGAATTGCAACCCGTTTCAATAGATATTAGAAAATTTATAAATGACTTGATTGAAGAAGTTACCGTTAATTTAAGCAACACACATATCCTCATAGTAAATATCGATGAAAATATAAAAGAAATTGTTTGCGATGAATTTATCTTAAAACAAATTATTCTCAATCTGATAAATAATGCAATAAAATTTTCTCCCGAAGGGGGACAAATCAGATTGGAGATTAGATTTATTACCAAGAGATTGGAGTTCTCGGTTAAAGATGAAGGGATAGGAATTACACAGCACGATTTGAAAAAACTATTTGAACCATTTTTTAGAGGTGGAAATGCATCTGCAATACAGGGAGTTGGACTTGGATTAACTATTGTTAAGAATTATTCTGATATGATTGGAGGTAAAATAAAATGCTCAAGCAAATTAAATGAAGGATCGGAATTCAAATTGTTGATCCCACTTAAATAATTATGAAAAAAATTCTGATAATAGAAGATAATTATGATCTTGCTCAAAACACCTTACTATTTTTAAAAGAGTATGGGTACGATGTTCTTTCATGTCCGAATGGTAAAGAAGGATTAAAGGTAATGTTAAATTACCAGCCGGATTTAATTCTTTGTGATATAATGCTGCCCGATATAAATGGATATAAAATATTATCCGAAATTAAAAAGCTCGAAAATCCAATTCCGCCAATTGTAATTTATATTACTGCTAAAACACAGAGAGATGATATTAGAAAGGGAATGACATTGGGTGCTGATGATTACATTACCAAACCATTCACATTTGATGAACTATTACGT
>JAGXSM010000274.1 GCA_018333725.1 Melioribacter sp.
TGACGGAATTATTTGTATTCATATTAAGTATTTATTTTTTTAAGGATTCAACCAATAGTAGCATAAAAATAAACTTATTAAAGTATTTTGATAAAAAAAAATTAATAGCAGTACTTAGTATGACCTCATGGGTATTGGTATATCAATTAGGCGATACTGGATTGTATAGGGTTGATATTATTCTTGTCAATATTTATTGGGGGACGAAGGAATCTGGAATTCTCGGAGCATTATCCAATCTTGGTACCTATTTAACAAACATTGTTGGGATTTTTAGTTCTTTATTTGGGCCATTAGTTTTAATAGCTTATTCAAAAGATGACCATGAAGAGGTGAAACGAATAATAAAAAATAATACAATGTTAGCTGGTTTGTTCACAGCAGGCTTTGTCGGTCTTTTGATGGGTTTTTCAAAAGATATAACATGTCAATGGCTTGGGAAAGAGTATAGTCCATATTCGATTTGGCTTTCAATTAAGCTGTTGCCTTTACCATTTTTTGTCGCAGGGGGTATGTTCGCATTTTTATTCAGGTCTTGGAATCTGGTGAGATTACCTTCAATAATCACTATTTGTTTTAGTGCAATAAATATGCTTGTTATGTTATTTATTTTTAACACTGGTCATTCAATTTATACTATCACCGTTGCTCTTTTCATCTCTGCAATCATTATAATACTACAAACATATTTTTTTGGTATATGGTATACAAAAAAGATATACTCTGAAATCGGTTACACGGTTTTCGCCAGAAGCACAGTTTCCATATTTGTAACAATATCGATTCTATTCATTTTAGGAAAAGTTTATTCATTTTATATTCACATTGCATCAAATTTATTTGGATTATTACTGAGTCTTTTTATTGTTGGACTGATTGGTGCAATTATAATGTGGTATTTTATAATCCCAGGACAACAAAAAGAATATTTAATTAGTGAGGTTTTCAATAAGTAGGAACTTATGTTTAGTGTGGTAATACCTTTATTTAACAAAGAAAAAACCATAGATCGCACGATAAAATCAGTCTTAAACCAAAGCTATGGCAATTTCGAATTAATTGTTGTTAATGATGGTTCAACTGATAATAGTTTATCTATAGTCCGTTTAATAAATGATCGAAGGATCAAGATTATTGATAAAAAGAATGGAGGTGAGTCAAGTTCTCGCAATGCAGGGATATTAGCCTCGCAATACAAATACATTGCTTTCTTAGATGCGGATGATTATTGGGCTCCAAAATATTTAGAAACGATGATTGAATTAATAATGGATTATCCTTTGGCATCATTTTACGGCAGTCAATTTCTTTCTGTTAATTGCGCTACCCAAAAGATCGTGAATGAAAAACATAGCATAAGAGGATACGTTGAAAATTATTATAAAAAACAAATGATTGCTCCCTTAGTTTGTTCGTCTAATATTATTGTTAAAAAAGAATGTTTTGAACAAATTGGCTATTTCAATACAATATTTAAAAGAGGCGGAGATTTAGAAATGTGGGCTAGATTGGCGGATAATTTTAAATTAGCTTTCGAACCAGTGCCTCTATCATATTATGTTCTGGATGCTGAAAATAGGGCCTGTAATAATATTCCACCGTTAGATAATTTTTATTTAGAATTTAAATTGAGTAATAAAGCATTTATCCAAAAAAAATATTTTCTGTATTTAGCCAGTTCAGTTGTTATCGAGATGATATTAAAGAAGAATTATATCAATGCATTCAAAATATTATTTAGATATAATTTATATACCATCATAATAATTTTTTTTATAATTAAGAAAATTTTTACGACGAAAAGAGAAAAACTATTCAAAAGTAATCAACAAAATGAACTTTGTTAAAATAAAAACATTTTTCGGGGAGCATGTACCAAGAGACATCTTAGGAATGGCCAAGAATTATAGCGATATAGCTTTAATAATGGATTCTATTCGCGAATTAAGTTCGGATGAACTGAATTATAAGACATTAAAAGGAAAAAGAATCCTCATCAAACCAAATTGGGTTTTGCACAACCAAAAACCTGAGGATGAATTGTGTTTGAGAACGCACGATTCAATAATAATTGCATTAGTTGAATTTATTTGTAATTTTCAACCAAGTGAAGTCATTATAGGTGATGCCCCAATTCAAAGATGCTTATGGGAGTCAATATTATCTACTTGGCTATTATCTAATATTGATAGAATACAAAAAGCAAGTGGAGTTGATATAAAAATAAAAGATTTACGCCGAAGGACTTTTGACCCAAATTTTAATAATCCTGTAAATGATAAAAATCCAATCGACGATTATGTCATTTTTGACCTGGGTGAAAAAAGCTACTTGGAACCGATCAGTTTAAGCAATAATTTTCGTGTAACAAGCTATAATCCCGATAGATTAGTAGAAGCCCATAGAAAAGGCACTCATAAATATTGCATCTCGAAGGAATTATTCACCGCAGATTTGGTAATATCTGTTCCAAAAGTGAAAACACATCAGAAGACAGGGATTACTTGTGCGTTAAAGAATTTGGTAGGAATAAATGGTGATAAGGATTTTCTGCCTCATCATAGAGTGGGAGGCACTGGGTTTGGTGGAGATTGTTATCCTGGTAAAAACATCATTCGACGATTGTCAGAATACTTTTTGGACCAGGCTAACAGAAAACAAGGTTCCGTCGAGTATTGGTTGTGGTTCAAGAGCGCAATTTCACTCTGGAAAATATCCCATCCTCAAGAAGTTCATAAGATGTCAGCTGGTTGGTATGGAAATGATACTACTTGGAGGATGGTAATGGATCTAAATTTAATTGCAAAATATGGCCGTTTGGATGGAACTATCTCTGCGGAACCTCAACGTATGATATACTCGTTATGCGATGGGATAGTTGGTGGACAAGGAGATGGACCATTGCTCCCAGAACCTCTTGCACTGGGTGTGCTTGGTTTTACAAACAATAGTCTTAACATGGATATCGTAATGGCAACATTAATGAGATTTGATTGTCAAAAAATTCCATTGTTAAACAATAACCATGAAATTAGAGAAATTGGGAAAATAATTTTAAATCATAAAGAAATTAAAATAAACGAGTTAAAAAAATATTCTATAAAAACTAAATTACCCCCCGGTTGGATAAACTACTTATAAATGTTATGAAAATAAAGATAGGTATTCATCACAATGCTAATTCTTTCAGTGATTATTGGATAAAATATTGTATAGAACAAAATATTGACTATAAATTAATTAATTGTTATAGCAACTCAATAATAGAAGAAACCTCAGATTGTAATATTATTTTATGGCATATTAATCAAAATAATTATAGAGATAACATATTTGCAAAAAATTTATTAAATGTGTTTGAATTGGCCGGGAAAAAAGTTTTTCCAGATTTCAAAACTAGATGGACTTTTGATGATAAAATTAGTCAGAAATATCTATTGGAAAGCATTAATGCTCCATTACCACCTACATATATATTCTACGATGAGAAGGAGGCCCTTGCTTGGAGTAAAACAACGACTTATCCAAAAGTTTTCAAGTTAAGTTGTGGTGCAGGTTCATCAAATGTTAAATTAGTTAAGTCAAGAAGAATAGCTATAAAATTAATAAAAAAAGTCTTCAGAAGTGGATTTAACCAATTTGACTCTTTCGTGAATTTACGTGAACGAATTAGAAAATATCAGTCAAATATTGATAGAAGTATTCTAAAAATTATAAAAGGTGTTATCAGATTATTTGTTCCTTCAGAATTTTCTAAGATGAGTCGAATTGAAAAAGGATATATCTACTTTCAAGATTTTATTTCTAATAATGATTCTGACATTAGAATCATTATCATTGGGGAGAAGGCATTTGCGATAAAACGAATGATACGGGATAAAGACTTCAGAGCTTCTGGTAGTGGTTTCATTAAATATGAAAAAGAGTTTATTGACATTGAACTAATTAAAATGGCATTCGAACTAAATGATAAAATTAAGGCACAGTGCGTTGCCTTTGATTTCATTTACAGTTCCGAATATAAACCTCTTTTATTAGAAATCAGTTTTGGTTTTATAGCTAGACTTTACGAAAAATGCGTCGGCTATTGGGATAAAAATTTGCAATTTCATGCTGGTCAAATCCATCCACAATGTTGGATAATTGAAAATCTCATTAAAGATTTTTCAATTAAATATAATTTATGAATAAAAAAAATTATTCGAATATTATCTGGATTCGACGATTTGCTTTGGGTTCATTATTTTTCTCTCTTCATTTTGAATTATTTAATCCATTTGGGAATGATACCAACTTTATCATTATTAAAGTAGTAATAATTACTTATTTCATATCCATTATACCAAATCTTAGAAAATATCTTAGCATTAAAAGTTGGCTTTATGCGATAGTCCCTTTATCAATCTACTTTATAATTCTTACAGTAGTCAGTTATCGTAATGTTAGTATTAATTCTGATATATTCTTCGATTTCCCTTTATTTCTAAATATTATTTTGCTTATCCTTATTTTAAACCATCTTTCATATGATTTTGTGGCCATAAACTGGGCCTTAATAAGTTTCATTATTGGTGGTGTTACCGTATCTATCCTTTATTTATTGAACTTTGAAGTTAGTTTCTTCATGGGGAGGGCGATGATGTTTAAGGATAACCAAAATATTACAGCAATTAGGTTAACATTTACCATATTACTTATGTTATACTACATTTTTATTAAAAAAGATTTTACGGGTGTAAAAATCTTCTTTTTTTTAACATGGCCTTTTGTTCTGATTTTCTTGGTAGCTACAGGCTCTAGAGTTGCGGTAATATGTCTTTTCCTTTCTATGTTATCTTTTTTCGTATTAATATCTTCTAAAGATGTGATTAGAAGAATTGGTGTTTTATTTATTGGTTTTGGATTGATAATTATTCTTATCGAGTATATTTCTCAGAATCTATTAATTATTAACAGATTAATGGATTCTTTTATTAACGGTGATTTATCGGGAAGAAATTTTACTTGGCAGGTAGTTTTTGCTGATTTCATGAGAAACCCAATAATTGGATCAGGTTTAACAGGCTATTATGATAATACTGCTTTACTATTTGGTTATTATACAAGCCCACACAATGTTATTATTGAAACTTTATCTTATACTGGTATATTAGGAACGATTTTTTTTGTCCTATTCATCTATAGAATTACCAAGCATTCTGTGAGATACCTAAAGAAAGATAATGGTATTCTCCCAATAGTTTTGTTAATACCTATTTATGGTTTGATCCTCTCTGGTCAGTTGTTCCATCCAAAAGTCGCATGGTTAATTTTAGCAATTATAATCTATGCTACAACTGAGAACTATTATATAAAAAATGCAAAAATTGAAAAAGAATAAAATCGTTTTTATAATTGAAAGCCTGAGGTGTGGAGGTAAGGAACGTAGGTTACTTGAGTTATTAAAATCATTAAAGGATTCAGATCAATTTTCATTGATACTAATTATCTTGAGTAGAGAAGTACATTATGAGGAAATTCACAAATTAGGAATACCAATTTATTATTTAGAAAGGAAGTACTCTAAGAAGGACCCCACTATATTTTTAAAAATATTTTTAATTTGTATGAGGAATAAAATTAAAATAATACACACCTGGGGTAATATGCCAACATTTTATTCAATCCTTACTAAACTTCTTCTGAATATTCCAATAATTAATAGCCAAATTACTGATGCCCCTACTTTGACAAATATTAAACTAAGAGGATATAGAATTAATTTTATGTTCTCTAACTGGATTGTTTCTAATAGCATTGCGGGTCTAGAAGCTTATAATCCTCCTAAACATAAAAGTGTGGTGATTTACAATGGCTTTAATTTTGATAGATTGGAAAATCTAGAAAATATAGAAGAAACTAAAAAATATTTTAATATAAATACTAAATTTGTAATAGGGATGGTTGCATCTTTCAATGATAAAAAGGATTACGAAACATATTTATATTCAGCACAAGAGGTTTTACGTATTAGACGTGATATCACATTTTTAGCAGTTGGAGACGGTGAAAAATTAACTGACATGATGAAAATTGTTGAACCAATCAATTACAATAATATAATTTTTACTAAAACATTAAAAAAAATTGAAAATATAATTAATGTTTTCGATATCGGTGTTTTAACAACTTTTACAGAAGGAATCTCAAATTCAATACTAGAATATATGGCTTTTGGTAAACCGGTTATAGCAACAAATGGAGGTGGGACAAAAGAGTTAGTATTAGAGGGTAAAACTGGTTACTTGATTAATGCAAAGGACATTTCATCATTATCAAATTATATTTGCTTTTTATTGGATAATCCAAAAACAAGAAAAAAATTTGCAGAAGCTGCACAATGTGAAGTAAAGGGAAAATTTAACATAATAAAAATGGCCACATCTTATATTAATTTATATAATAAAGTAATATTATGAAAACAGATTCGAAAACTATTCTTATAACTGGCGGTGCTGGTTTTATTGGTTCTAATTTAGCAGAAAAATTATTGAAAATGGGACATTCTGTGTACATAATGGACAATCTAGACGATTACTATGACCCAGAAATCAAAAAAAAAAATATAGAAGAATTGTGCAATTATAAAAATATTAAAATTTTTATTATCGATATAAATGATAAAACAACACTATCCCAAATATTTCACAAACATTTAAATAAAC
>JAGXSM010000275.1 GCA_018333725.1 Melioribacter sp.
AACATAATCAAACCAATCAACTTTTAACCTTGTTTTTTCTGTCCATTCTTTACCGTCATAATGAAACATCTTTCCAGATTCATTACTCATCCAGATGTCATTTGCCGCGCTTCCCCATACAGAGGTTTGATCTCTATCCGGCACTAAATCTCCACTCTCGATCCAGTTTGAACCATCAAAGTGCCAAACCTGAGACATAGAAAGATATGCTTGACCGCACACCCAGATATCATTTGGAGAAGCACCCCACATTGAGTTTAGGAGGGCTACATAGTTATATGACGGTTCAAGAACATATTCTTTCCATACATAATCCCGTCTGCCGGGTTTTATTTCTTCTGGAGTGGGAATTATTGGTTCTACTATTTCATTTTTTTTACAACCGGTAAGTGTTAACAAAATAGAAATGATAATAAAAGTAAAATTTTTTATTATAATTCTGAATGCTGAATGATTGGCGGGAAACAGAAAAAAATATTTGAATCGTTGCATTTATTCCACCATTTTAAATACAAACAATAAATACAAGAAGATAAAAGTAGGACAAATCAATATACTTTTAACTTGCAATAGAAATATGAATAATTATAATAAAAACTGCAAGTATTATTTATTGGTGGTTATTTTTTGCAATCAGAATAATTAATAGGAATAAATAAACTTTTTTTTGAACCGGTTTGTTAGTGTTATTATGAAGAGAAGAAAATTTATCAAAAATATATCGCTGGCTGCTTCAGGTACTTTGCTTTCTCCAATGTTTTTCCAGACAGATACCGAAGCAAAGCCGCGGATAAAATTAAACTACAAGCCCGAACCGCATTTATGGGAAAACGATACAGTAACACTATCATGGATTGGTCATGCAACTGTTTTGATAAATATTCATGGCAAGTGGATTCTCACAGACCCGGTTCTATTTGATAATGTCGGTTTATATTTTCTCGGCAACACAATCGGACCAAAGCGTATGACTCCCCCGGCATTGGAGATTGATGAATTCCAGAAGCCCGATATTATTCTTCTTTCGCATGCGCACATGGATCATATGGATTACCCAACACTCAAACATTTTGCAAATAAATACCCGGACCAAATTGATGTTGTTACAGCTTACCTTACCAAAGATGTAATTGAAGAATTACCATGGAAGTCTATTTCTGTTATGGATTGGAATGACGAACTGAAACTTCAAGGAATCCGCTTCAGAGCTCTGGAAGTAAAACATTTCGGATGGCGTTTCCCATGGGAAAAGGACCGGTCACGAGGTTATATGAAGGATGGAAGAAGCTTTAATGCATATGTAATTGATTACGGCGGATCAAAAATATTATTCGGCGGCGATACAGCTATGACGGATAAATATAACGCTGCTAAGAACGAAAACATTGATATAGCTATTATGCCGATCGGAGCTTACAATCCATGGCGGAGAAACCATTGCAATCCGGAAGAAGCTCTGCAGATGGCGAATGATATTAATGCAAAATATTTCATACCGATTCACACAAAAACATTTAAGCAGGGTGCAGAACCTTTTAACGAACCGATCGATTGGATGAAAAGGGTTGCAGGAAATTTCCAGATTGAGATTGGACTCGAGGAGATTGGGCAAACATTTGTTCTGAGCTAACAAAATCTTTAAAGATACTTTAAAAACTCTTCATCACTTACCTGAATATCACGCAATATTTTTCCTAATAATGAACGATCAATAGATTTATAGTTAGGAATTGTAACAGGTTTCTTATTGGAATGTTGTAATCGAATGTGGCTACCTCTTTGACGAACTACATGATAACCTAACTTCCCAAGAATTTTAATTATATCCTTTCCGGATAGTATCGGCAGAAAAGCCATTTATTAAATTGTTATTGTATGTAAGCTAATTTCTTGTGGATTGTAATTCTTTATTACTCTCCGGGCTTCCTTTTCATTAAGGATAAGTTCAATCACTTCACGAATATTTTTCAATGCTTCATCAATAGTTTTCCCCTGAGTATAGCATCCATCAAATAACGGGCACTCAACTATATACATCCCGTCTTCACCTTTTTCAATAAGTATTGGCAGTTTCCGGTTATATTTTCTTTTTGTTTTTAAAGTGCTCATATTTTTAATAATTATTTGTTTACAAAATATATTCAGAAGGACTGAATGTCAATACATTATAACTCTTCTTTTTTGCCAAGCTGCTGAATTAATATTCCGCCTACAATTAATATTAATCCGATAATTGAAGATGTAAAAAGTGCCTCCTTCAGTACAAGTGCAATAAAGAAAAGAGAGATTACCGGAAACAGGTAAACCATTGTAGAAGTTTTCGCTTTATTATCGCTCAGCGAAAGAGCTTTAAGCCAGAGGAAAAATGTAATTCCCATTTCGAATAAACCAATATAAACCGCTCCCAGAATATACTTGATTTCAACCGGTCCGAATGAACCGAAAAAGAAAATGTATAACCCTGTAAATACTGTTCCGAAAAAGAACGAACCGAATAGTTTAACCGATTCTTCCCTACTATCAAGCAGATTCAAAATCCAGAAAGATGCCCAGATAAAAGAACTGCTTAGAGCAAGAATCACTCCATACAGATTGTGAAAGTGAAGTGAAAACAGGTTTCCACGCGTAGCTATTACAACCACCCCGGTAAATGAAATTATTAATCCTATAACTGTTCTTAATGATAATTTCTGCTTAAGAAACAGAGCGGAAAAAATTGAAATGATTAGCGGCCATGTTAAATTTATCGGCTGCGCTTCCTGTGCAGGTAAAACGGAATATGCTTCAAATAAAATTAAATAGTAGATAAACGGATTGATCAGGCCGAGAGCTATATTGTTCTTGAGATGATGCTTGCTGAAAAATTGTTTTAACTCCTTTGGAGAATTTGAATAAGCAATAAAAAATAGAACTATCACACTCGTTAGTGAAGAATAAAATAGAAGCTGAGAGTTGGACATCCCTTGTAATGTAAGCTTGAATGCCGTTGCAACCGTTGACCAGAATAAAATTGCCCCGAGCGCAAATAATATCGATTTCTTGTTGTTTGTCATACTTCCCGCATTTTACTTAAACAAAATAATCCTTTCGCCTCTCAAAAAAGAATATAAAAAGCTCTTTGCTGAATTTAATTTGCGGCACAAATTATATATTTTGAGCCGGAATTATTTGAGAATAATTACTTGACGAGCGTGAAAGGTTACATATTCGATATAAAAAAATATTCTATTAACGATGGACCCGGAATCCGCACGACAGTATTTTTTAAAGGTTGTCCGTTAAAGTGCTGGTGGTGTCATAACCCGGAGAGCCAGAGAAAGTTACCGGAAGAATTTGAGGAATGTACTTTCCGGTGGCACTTATCGCACGATTATGAAAATAAACACCGTGTCGGATCGGAAGTTACAAGTGATGAAGTACTTGCAGAAATTGCGAAGGATATTCCTTTCTATGAGGAATCAAAAGGTGGTGCTACATTTTCCGGCGGAGAACCGATGCTGCAAATTAATTTTCTTAACGAACTTTTAACTCTCTGCAAAACTAATAATATCACCACCGCAATTGATACAACCGGTTATACCGATTATAAAAATTTTGAATTGATCTATAATCAAACAGATCTTTTTCTATACGACTTAAAACTGATGGACGATGACCTTCATATCAAATACACCGGTGTCTCGAATAAAATTATCCACGAGAACTTAAAGCGTATTGCCGATACGGGCAATAAAGTTATTTTAAGAATTCCGATAATCCCTTCGGTAAATGATACAGAGAAAAATCTTGATGAAATGATTAAATTTATCAGGTCATTAAAAAACATTCGAGAAATAAACTTACTTCCATATCATAAAAGTGCAAATTCTAAATACGGTAAAATGAAAAAAGAGAATAAACTTCCGGAACTTGAACCGCCTTCTAAAGAGGAAATGAATCAGTTAAAAGATTTTTTTGCTTCAACCGGAATTAAAGTGAAGGTCGGAGGATAATTATGAATGAAAGGATAAAAAAATTACGTGAACAAACTCTTAATGCAGTACCGCAGTTATCTCTTGAACGTGCAGAATTACTAACTGAATTTTATAAATCCGGGAAAGCCGACCGTGTATCTGTACCTGTTGCACGTGCACTCGCATTCAAGCATCTACTGGAGAATAAAGAACTGTACATTAATGATGGCGAGCTGATTGTCGGCGAACGCGGACCCGAACCGAAAGCTACTCCAACCTATCCCGAGCTTTGTGTACACAGTATAAAGGATCTTGAGATTTTAGATTCTCGCCCGAAAGTCTGGTTCAAAGTTAAAGACGAAACTAAATCGGTTTATGAAAATGAAATTATTCCGTTCTGGGAAGGAAGATCGATTCGCGATAAGATTTTTAGTGAAGTTGATGAAGAATGGAAGGATTGTTATGCTGCCGGAATTTTTACTGAATTTATGGAGCAGCGCGCTCCGGGTCATACGGTTCTGGATGATAAGATTTATAAAAAAGGAATGCTCGATTTTATTAATGACATTAAGCACTCAATCGCTCACCTGGATTTCTTTAACGATCCTAAAGCATTCGAAAAGCGGGAAGAACTCCGCGCCATGGAAATTTGTGCCGATGCATTAATATCGTTTGCCAACCGCTACAGTAATAAATTGCATGAGCTTGCAAAAGCTGAAAAAGATAAACGGCGCAAGGATGAATTTGAAACTCTGGCTGGAATCTGTAAACGTGTTCCTGCTAATGCACCGCGGACTTTCTGGGAAGCATTGCAATATTACTGGTTTGTTCACCTCGGTGTTATTACTGAGCTTAATACATGGGATTCATTTAATCCCGGCAGATTAGATCAGCATCTCTATCCTTTTTATAAACGTGATATTGAAAGTGGATTACTAACAGAAGAAGGTGCAAAAGAATTATTACAATCATTCTGGGTAAAGTTTAACAATCAGCCCGCTCCACCCAAAATTGGTGTTACTGCAGCCGAGAGTGGTACCTATACGGATTTCTGTTTAATCAATGTAGGCGGTGTTACACCCGAAGGTGAAGATGCAACCAACGACCTTACTTATCTTATTCTTGATGTAATTGAAGAGATGAGATTACTTCAGCCGAGTTCGATGGTACAGGTAAGTAAAAAGAATCCTGACCGTTTATTAAAACGTACAATGAAAATTGTTAAAACCGGATTCGGTCAGCCGAGTATTTTTAATACCGATGCAATTATTCAGGAAATGCTGCGGCATGGAAAATCATTAATCGATGCCCGCTGCGGCGGTGCAAGCGGCTGTGTTGAAACCGGTGCATTCGGTAAAGAAGCTTATATTCTAACCGGCTATTTTAATCTGGTGAAAGTACTTGAGATTACACTTAATAATGGTTTCGATCCCAGAACTCAAAAACAAATCGGTATTAAAACCGGTGATCCGAACTCTTTTTCAACATTCGATGAATTAATATCGGCATACGAAAAACAGCTTAATCATTTTATCAATATAAAAATAAAAGGGAATGTAATTATCGAGAGAATTTATGCTGATTACATGCCCGCTCCTTTTATGTCAATACTAATTGACGACTGCATTAAAAATGGAACTGATTACAATGCCGGAGGTGCGCTCTATAATACTTCCTACATTCAAGGTGTGGGACTCGGATCAATTACGGATTCTCTTACTTCAATTAAATATAATGTGTTCGATAGAAAGAAAATTACTATGGATAAGCTGCTCGGCATATTAAAAAATAATTTCGGCAACGATAAAGAACTACAGAATAAATTTTTATTCGAAACACCCAAGTATGGTAACGACGATGATTATGCAGATGAAATAACTAAACAGGTTTTCGAAATTTATTTCAATGCTGTAGATGGAAGACCGAATACTAAAGGCGGATATTTCAGAATCAATTTACTGCCTACTACTTCGCATGTTTATTTCGGAAGTGTAACGGGCGCAACTCCCGATGGGCGTCAAGCATATGAACCATTAAGTGAAGGAATATCGCCGGTTCAGGGAGCCGATATACATGGCCCGACATCAGTAATTAAATCCGCTTCCAAAATAGATCATCTTAGAACTGGAGGAACATTACTTAATCAGAAATTTACTCCGCAGCTACTCGAAACCGAAGAGGAAATTGAGAAAGCTGTAAAATTGATAAGAACATATTTCAAACTTGACGGTCACCATATTCAATTTAACGTAGTTACTGCAGATATTTTACGCGAAGCACAAAAGCATCCTGAAAAACACCGCGATTTAATTGTCCGCGTTGCCGGATACAGCGATTACTTTGTTGATTTAAGCGAGGCTTTGCAAAACGAAATTATTAGAAGAACCGAGCACTCGGTATTTTAAATATCCGTGTGCATCGGCTTAATCCGTGTCATCTGCGTTCTATAGAGAGACACTAAGAAAAAACTTAACAACAAGAGGTTATAATGTTCAACGCAAAAACTTACATCCAGCGCCGTTCCGAACTAAAAAAGAAAATTAAAAACGGAATTATACTGTTACTCGGCAATAATGAAGCGCCGATGAATTATACCGACAACACTTATCATTTCAGACAGGACAGCACTTTCCTCTATTATTTCGGTTTAGACAGGGCTGAACTTGCTGCTGTTATTGATGTTGATGAAAATA
>JAGXSM010000276.1 GCA_018333725.1 Melioribacter sp.
GGACCCTGGAGCCATGGCGGCTGGTCTCGAAGTCCCGGCAATTCATTCGGCGATTTTACTTTTCCTGAAAACACATCCGACTATTACAATGAAAAAATTCTTAATCCATTTTTCGATTATTATCTGAAAGGGGAAGGAGAATTAAACTTACCTGAAGCAGTAACTTACAGAACGGGTGAAAATATCTGGGTTCATCATAATGAATTTAATCCTGCTAATGTTACACCGGCAAATTTATTCTTTGATAAAGAAAACAAATTAATCTGGGATAAACCCGATTATTCAACTGATCTTTTCAGTGAATATTTGAGCGACCCGAATAAACCTGTTCCATACACATCAAAATTTCATGATTCTCAACAAATGTATTACCGAACTTACATGAATGAAGATCAGAGATTTGCATCTTCCCGCCCGGATGTTCTTGTGTTCCAAACAGAACCGCTTAAAGAAAATGTTACTGTTACGGGACCAATATTAGCAGACTTATTTGTATCTACAACCGGTACAGATGCTGATTGGGTAGTGAAAGTAATTGATGTGTATCCAGATAGTATGGCAAATCCTAATCCTAACCCGAATAATATTGAGCTTGGCGGGTATCAAAGACTTATCCGGTATGAAATTATGCGCGGTAAATTCAGAAATAGTTACGAACATCCCGAACAATTTGAGCCCAACAAGGTGACAAATGTAAAAATAAAACTTCAGGATATTGATCATACTTTTCAGAAGGGACATAAGATAATGGTTCAGGTTCAAAGCAGCTTTTTCCCGTTCTTCGACCGCAATCCTCAGAAGTTTGTTGATATTTATAATGCTAAGGAGGAGGACTTTCAGAAAGCATTTAACCGGGTCTATTTTTCGAATAATTATCCTTCTAAAATTCAATTTTACTTAACAAAATAATTTCGGAGATGCTTTTTTTTGGTTAATTTGCAAATGCTAAAATCGAGGTTTATATGAAACGTACAATTATTTCAGTTTTTTTTATACTTGCTGGTCTATCTATTCTTAATGCACAATCACTTTCTATTGGTCCGCAAGTGGCTTACATAAAAACATCCGATGCAGAAAAAGGTGTATTCATGCCGGTTGGTGCTGTTAGGTTGAATTTAGGCGGACTTGCAATTGAAGGTTCTATTGGATATAAATCCGAGGAATTTGCAGACGGCGTTGTTAAAGCAACCAGTTACCCTATAATGGCAACAGCAATGTTAAAACTATTACCGTTAATTCATGTTGAAGCCGGATTGGGATGGTATAATACAAAAATAGAATATTCAGGAATTCTTTCGGCGTTACCATCGGAAACACAGAAAGAAGTCGGATACCATGCCGGTGCAGGAATTGAACTTGATTTAGGGAGTGCACTTATTACAGGAGATCTCCGTTATGTTATAATGGGGAAAATCAAAGACTTAAAAATTAACAAAGAATTAAAGAGTGATTTCATAGCCATATATGGCGGCTTGATGTTCAAGTTATAAAAAATTTTTTCTTAAATATCCCGAGGCATTATGATATTCGATCAACTAAAAAACACAGAACTTTATTTCCAGATCAACAATAGATTCCGGAAAGCATTCGATTACCTGAAATCAAACGATTTCAACAACATTGAACCCGGTAAATATGAAATTGATGGTGAAGATATCTACGCTATTGTTCAGCAGTATGATACTAAACCAATGTCTTCCGGAAAGTGGGAAGCTCACAAAAAATATATTGATATTCAATTCATGGTAAGCGGCAAAGAAAAGATGGGTTATTCTCATAAGAATAAAATGATTGTTACTCATGAATATAACTCTGATAAAGATGCGCTTTACTTAAAGGGAGAAGGAAATTTTCTTGTTGCAGAAGCAGGTTACTTTGCAATCTTCTTCCCGACTGATGTTCACATGCCCTGTATAGCTATAAATCTTTCAACTCCTGTTAAAAAAGTTGTTATAAAGGTTATGAGCGATTCATACAAGTCTGAATTATCTGAAGATGGGATCAAACGAAATTCGCAAAACAATAATTGTTCTGAATCGGTCAATTTTGAAGAATCAAATAAATTAGTAGACAATAATAGTATTGAAGTAAAAAATGTGAATAATTAATTCCCCGCGCAGAATAGTGTATAAAGTAAACCATAACATGAATAATTATACAAAAACAACAAAAATATGGTTAGAGGAAAGATTCAAAGAAACAACTGAATCAAATGTTTACTTTGCACACCAGCCAATATATGGCTTTAGGGATCCTAACAGCGAAAAATACGTTTTAAATCGTTACATTGTCACTTATCAGATTATGAAAGCCCTTTCACATATAAAATTTGATTCGTTACTTGATGTCGGAGGAGCTGAGGGATATAAAGCTGCAATGATAAAATTTTTTTTTGGAGTAAGAGTTCGAAATTGTGATATATCAAGTGAAGCATGCAAAAGAGCAAAAGAAATTTTTAAAATCGAAAGTGATACTATTGATATACTGAAACTTCCTTATAAAGACAACGAATTTGATGTCGTACTTTGCAGCGAAACCCTTGAACATATTCCGGATTTAGAAGCAGCAACAAAAGAATTAATACGTGTATGTAAAAAAGCAGTGATAATAACAGTGCCTAACGAACCAAAGGAAGTAATCGATTATAACGTTAAAAATAATATACCCCATGCGCATATACATTCTCTTAATAAGAATAGTTTTGATTTCATAAATGACAAAATTGATTTTAAATTGGTAAAAAATATTTTGCATCCATTATTAAATCTGCCATCGGCCATTATTGAAGCATCGAAAAAAGATAGTTATAGCTCTAGTTATTCTAAAAAATTAATAAAGTTTTATAATTTTTTTATACCATTATTTAGATTTATTTTTAACGAAAAAGCGGTTTGTACAATTATAAAAATTGATAATTTACTATCAAATAAAAAACTTAGGCATGGTGGATTTATTTTTATATTAATAAAACAAAGTGACTGCTATTCTGAAAAAGAATTAAAAAATGTTTCTTGTGATTCTGTTATAAACTTTAAAGTACCTCATTATAAATTAATTTAGTTAACCCAGAATCTTATGTTAGAAAATCATTATTGTATTTTACGATAAAATTACAAAGCAAATGTTATTAGAAATATTAATTGAAACCGGTTCATGGATAATTCTTAATAAACTATTGTGCGATTACTTTAATCCCGTACCAAATGAAAATGTACCATCGTGTTGACTATCCCAGTTAGTATCATAATACAAAGTATTCCCTCTTAAGACTGCTAATGTATAATTTCCATTTCCTGCATATTCTCCTAAAAAGTATCCATTCTCAGTGTCTCCAAGTCCATAATTGTAGGTAACAGACATATTATAGAAATACCATGTATAATTTCGACGTAAACCCCATCCTCCACTTGAAGGAAATGGAAATCCATGTCCATATTGACTTTCATTATTTCCATTACCCCAATAGAAATCAACATCAGCAATTCCGTTCATGTTATAGTCAATTATGATATGATTCGCAACTGGAGATATGTCCGCTCTTCTTACTGCGATACCGTTTGGTTTTAAAAAATATATTCTGCTTCACTATTACCATTACCAAAAGTAAAAGACCTATCTGTAATTCCATCAAGATTGTCATCTATAAAAATTGAATTGTTTCTCACAATTGCAATACTGCCGTTGGAAGTATAATAACCCCTCTCAGAATTTCCATTTCCATATGTAAAAGCAATGTCTGAAACACCATCTCTATTTGTAACTATTATTATTAAATTCCCACGCCTTACAGCAATATCTGCATAACTATCATTATTAAAATCATCAATTAAGTATTGGTCTTCCAGACCACCACTTGTAATATTTTTTCCTTTGAGATGTGAAACACTTGTAATGTTTTTACCTACCATTTACTTATCGATATGTCCATTAATATCGGTCGGTACATCAATTTTTAGTTTCGAGTAAACATTACTTTCATTGACCGAATATTGGGATTCATCACAACCATTAAGCATGGTAAATAAAAAAATTATCCATGTTAATTGAGCTAAAAATTTTATGGTCTTCATAATTCCTTCCCCTTATTTATTTATGATTTTGGTTACTTGTTCTTCAAAATGTGAATCATATTAAAGAATCGAACCGGTTTCAATTCATAATTGTATTTGAAAAACAATTGTTAAAATATAAGATAAAGGCACACCTAGAAACCTCAGTGCAAACACTGAATTATCTAAGTGCTCACACTGATTTTCCTAAGTGTCTTATTTAAAATTGGAAGGAATTACCTGGTAAAACTACCTTTGGCATTTATTTTGTGGCTATTTGCAAATTATATTTTTTTACTCAACAACATTTATTAAAATTAGCAGAGAGTGTATCATTAATTCTTTTCAAATCAAATTTCTCGAATGAACTCAATTAATAATACTCAATAATTCCACTTCAAAAACTAAAACTTCACCGGGTCCAATTACACCACCGGCACCGGTATCACCGTAAGCAAGATCTGATGGTATAAATAACTGCCACTTATCACCAACATGCATCAATTGAAGTGCTTCGGTCCATCCTTTTATAACCTGTGTAACTCCAAATACTGCCGGTTCATTCCGGTCGTATGAACTATCGAATTTTGTCCCGTCTATTAATGTCCCGGTATAATGAACGCTAACTTTATCTTCAGGTTTGGGAGAAGGTCCATCACCTTTTACAAGTACTTTATATTGAAGTCCGCTTGGTAAAACAACTACCCCTTCCTTTTTGGAATTTTCATCAAGGAATTGTTTCCCTTTTTCTTTCGCTTTGGCACTTTGAATCTGAGCTTCGGCTTCTCTTTTTTCCATAACACGTTGATTGAAAGCCATCATAACATTCTGCATCTGTTCTTCAGTAAGTAATTTCGAAGCACCGCTTATCGCATCTCTCATCCCTTGCACAAGAATATCAAAATTTATTTTCATATAAGGTTCTTTAAGATTGGTTCCGATGTTTTGACCAATGCTGTAACTGATTGAATCGTCAACCGTTTTTAATGTTACTGTGCTCTGTTTCTTTTGAGCATTAATTGATGAAAAGAGAAATACGGTTAGTAATAATATTTTTACTGCTCTCATTTTATCTCCGTTACATTCTAATTAATATTTATGGGGGTCGAAAATAAGTCCGTTTTAATTCATTAGCAAATGAACTGTTATTAGGTTCTAAAAAAATGAACTGATTGATAAGTATTGTTAAATAAATTGATAAGAGTTAATTTGGAAAAAACAAACGGAGCAATTATGAGAGTAAAAATTTTGTTAATGGTAATTCTACTAACGATTTCAACATTTGCACAAACATATTTAAGAAACGAACCATTCGCACATACCTATTCAATAGTTGCGTTCGATCCGCAAACAGGTGATATGGGTGTTGCAGTACAATCGCATTGGTTTTCTGTTGGAACAATTGTAAGCTGGGGCGAAGCCGGCGTTGGAGTAATTGCAACGCAATCTTTCGTTAACGCCTCATTCGGTCCACGTGGTTTGGCATTATTGAAACAAGGTAAAAGTCCACATGAAGTTGTTGATGAATTAATTAAAAGTGATGAGGGAAGGGATTTCCGGCAATTAGCAGTTCTGGACTTTAAAGGAAGAGCCGCATCGTTTACAGGTGCAAAATGTATTCAACCGGCCGGGAATATTGTTGGAGAGAATTTTTCCGTCCAGGCAAATCTAATGTTAAATGATAAAGTCTGGCCGGCAATGGCAGAATCCATTAAAAACTCCAAAGGACCGTTAGCAGAAAGAATGCTTGCCGCCTTGGAAGCGGCGGAAGAATCCGGCGGTGATATCAGAGGCAAACAATCGGCTGCACTACTTGTGGTTCGTGGTAAATCTACAGGAAATATCTGGGAGGACCGCCTCGTTGATCTTAGAGTTGATGATCATTCAGAACCGCTTGTTGAACTTAGAAGACTATTAACAGTCCATCGTGCTTACGAACATATGAATAACGGTGACCTTGCAGTTGAAAAGAACGATATGGATAAAGCAATGGCGGAATATTCCGCTGCGATGAAAATGTTCCCCGAAAATCTTGAGATGAAATATTGGACTGCTGTAGCATTGGCCAATAAGGGGAATATCAGAGAAGCATTACCAATGTTTAAGGAAATCTTTAGTAAAAACAACAACTGGAAAATTTTAACTCCAAGGTTAGTTCCCAGCGGTTTGCTAACAGTTGATGAAAAAACACTTAACGAAATAGTGAAGTAGGATCACTAAATAGAACGCGGATTTTTATTATGATTAAGATTAACTATGATAAGTCTGCGTTCTATTCTAATTATAAAATCTAAAACGGAAATTCTTCCTTGTAGTCAACTTCCTTTTGAGGTGCAATATTCTCAAGATTTAATTTTGCTAATTGATGAACCGTATTTCCTTCAACATAAATTGATTTATACGGTTTGGTAGGACATGCATATTCGCACGCACCGCATCCAATACAATATTCTTCTCTTACTTCCGGAATTACTAACTTACCCTGAAAAGGAATCATATGAACGGCTTTGGTAGGACAGTGTTCCGAGCAAGCGCCGCAATCTGTCTTCTCGGTTTCTACAATACAATTTTCTTTTACAAATTTTGCTTTACCTAGCTGAACCAATTTTTTGTTGTCTAGTTTTAAAGGAAGAATTGCACCGGTGGGACAAACATCGCCGCAAATTTTGCATTCAAAGTTGCAGAACCCGGCGCTATTAGCCAACCGCGGCTGAAGCATCCCTAAAAATCCGTATTCTAAAAATGACGGCTGCAATACCTGTGTCGGGCAAGCACTTACACATAAATGGCACGCAGTACATTTACTGTTAAATCTATCAATCGATAATGAGCCCGGAGGTGATATCGCATGCTCTCTAAATACAGGTACCGTACTTTCTTTCTTTGCAACAATTTTCTTTTTAACCTGTCCTAATACCGTTGAAAGTGTGGAAAGATATAGACCGGTTGCAATCAGGAAATTTCTTTTGGACTCATCAACACTTAAACCCGGTTTAACATGGAACGGATTATTAAATTGATATTTTATTCCCTCTGTAGGACAGGACTGAACACAATTAAAACAAGCAACGCAACGGGACATATCAACGCTCATTTCATCGCTATTAATACAATTTGCTTTACAATCTTTTGCACAGACACCGCAATTAAGACAATCATCTTTTTCTATTTTAATTCTGAAAAAAGAAAATCTGGAAATAAATCCGAGCAGTGTTCCTACCGGACATACCGTATTACAATATAACCTTCCATTGGTAAAAGATAAATAAACAACTAAACCAAGAATTAGTGTGGTAATTATAAATGGAATCGGATTGAATGCGTGTATCTCAAATGGAAATATCCAGTATAGTTTGAAAGATTCCAGAATAGAGACTGCAACATTATTACCAAAAATATACACCGGACGAAAATAATTACCGGCAACTCTTCCATACATGCTATATGGATCAAGCAGTGTAATTCCGAATGAACTTCCTAATAAAAATATTATGATTGGAATTGTAAAAAAGGTCCATCGCAGAACTTTATGCTCTTTCTTAAATGCAAATCTTCTTTTCCTTTTTTTCAACTTACCCGATATAAAATTTACCATATCCTGTAAAAATCCAAGCGGACAAATTGTTGAACAATAAACTCTGCCGAAAATCAATGTGAGTAATAAAACTAAAATAAATCCAGTAGAAAGAATTGAAAAAATAATTATAGACTTAAGGAGTGATGGGACAAACTGAAAATAAATAATTTTATTTATAACCGACGAAGGAAGCAGTCCGGTAAAATCTATTAAAACAAATGTGGTTGGTACAACAAAAATTATTGAGAGAACAATTCTGATTTTCCTTAGGAGAGAAGTATTCATTTAGCAAACGGCATTTACAATAGATTGAACAATATAAATAGCGTAATGAAGCATGGAATTACAAAATTATTCTCTTAATCTGGAGTGAATTAAGATCCATTTTTCCAACTCCCATTTCATTTGCATATTTTATATACGGAACTGTCTCTGGTTCGGCGCCGAATAATTTTGCAGCTGCAGCATCGGCAGCAACCATATCTTTCGATATTATCTGGGATTTCATTACAGTAACATCGGCTTTCGAAACACCCCGTGGTCCATTTTTCATCATCACGTAATATGCATCAACAATATTCAGATCCGGTTTACGATCGTATGTTGCAAAGTCTGCAATACACTGATGCAGATTATTTCTATGCCAGTATCCCCTATCCCAGACAACTCCCATAAGGTTTTTCATATTAATTGTTACACGAGTAGAACTATGATTCTTAAGAATAGGCATATTAATAAACACATCGCTATCAAGAATTAACTCATGCACTTTATCTTTTGTAAGCTTTTTTCCATTCTTAATTACAACTTCCTGATAATAACTTTCGCTATTACCGGGAACCATTGTTCCTTTAGCATCCTTAACTGCTTTTTCAATTCCGCTGTTTGTATAGCATCTCCGCCAGTCGTCGCATGTATGATCGAATACATAGACTTCTTTAGCGCCGGCATCAAAACAATGTTGAATTACACGCGTAACAAGCTTAGGATTTGTATTAGCACCTAATTCCGGAATAACATCCCACCCGATGTTCGGTTTGATTACAACTTTCTGGTTCTTCTTAACAAAAGATTTCATCCCGCCAAATTGTTTTATCGCTTCGTCGAACATTGT
>JAGXSM010000277.1 GCA_018333725.1 Melioribacter sp.
CGACTTGTAAAATTTAACCGTGCCGTTAAGATGATAGAACAGAATAATCTTTTAGCCGGTAAGAAAAATATTAAACTTATTGGTCCTTATGGATTTCTCGATTATCTGAACTTGCAGTATAACGCATATGGAATTGTGTCCGATTCAGGTACAAGCCAGGAAGAATGTCCTCTCCTTGGTGTACCTGTTGCAGTTCCCCGCTTAAAAACAGAACGTCCGGAATCACTTGAAAATGGAAATAGCATTTTAGTGGGTGAAACTAGACCGATAAATAAAATGGTTAAAGAGACAATTTCATTCTTCGAGAATTATACGGTTTCAAAAAAACAATTGAAGTGGCTTGGGGATGGAAAGACATCAGAAAAGATTTTAAACATTCTTAAAAGGAAACTATAAATGAAAAACATATTAATTGTTGGTGGTGCCGGTTATGTCGGCGGTGCAATTACAGATTTGATCCAGCAATCAAATTATAATGTTCGTGTTTACGATGCACTCTTATACGAAGATTCATTCAGAAAGCCGGTTGATTTTATCCATGGAGATGTTCGCGACCACGATAAATTACTACAGCACTTAAAATGGGCAGATGCAGTTGTTTGGCTCGCTGCTATTGTTGGTGATGGTGCGTGCCAGTTAAATCCGGACTTAACAAAATCTATAAATCAGGATGCTGTTGCATGGCTTGCTGATAATTATAATGGAAGAATTGTATTCATGTCCACATGTTCGGTATACGGTGCACAGGATAAGGAATTAGATGAGACCTCACCAACAAAACCGTTATCAACCTATGCTGAAACAAAACTAAATGCAGAAAAATTCTTGAAACATAAAAATGCAATTATTTTCCGTTTGGGAACACTATTCGGTGTTGGCGATCTCTATTCGCGTATAAGATTGGATCTTGTTGTAAACATATTAACAGTACGTGCATACATAGAAGGTTCAATTAGTGTTTTCGGTGGCGATCAGTTCCGTCCTCTTCTTCACGTTAAAGACGTAGCGAGAGCAGTGTTGATGAATCTTGAAACTGAGCATAAAGGAATTTATAACCTTGCCCGGCAGAATGTTAGAATAAGTGATCTGGCTTACCAGGTAAGAATGCATTTTCCTGATCTTGTAATTGAAACAACCGATATGCCTTTCCAGGATACTCGTAACTACAGAGTATCTGCAAAGAAAGCTGAAGAAGTTTTTGGTTTCAGATCAATTCACTCTGTGGATGAAGGAATTGAGGAATTAAAATATCTGGTTGAAACCAAACGGATTAAAGACTTAAAGAGTCCCCGATATTCTAATCAAGCTTATTTAAAAGATCATTATGAAGAATTATTGTTGAAAGTATTTGAAGAAGTGGAGGCAGCATAATGTATCAGGCAGCAATAGAAATTAAAACCGAAATTCCTCAATTGTTAAAAGGTGGTCTTGCTATTGATGATAGGGGGACAGTTGGATTTGTGAATGAATTTAACTTCGAAGGTGTAAAAAGATTCTACACGGTTGAAAATCATAAACAGGGATTTGTACGTGCATGGCATGCTCACAAATACGAATCGAAGTATGTAATGGTTGTTAAAGGTTCAGCTGTTATAGGTGCCGTTGAGATTGATAACTGGGAGAACCCTTCAAAAGAATTAAAAGTAAATCGTTTTGTGCTAAGTGAAAAAAATCCTTCCGTTTTATTTATTCCGGCCGGTTATGCAAACGGATTTATGTCCCTTACAGAAGATGCAAAAATAATTTTCTTTTCAACATCAGAATTAAAAGAGAGTCTTAATGATGATATAAGGTTCGACGCTCATTATTGGGACTGCTGGAAAGTAGAGGAGAGGTAAAAATGGAAAAAATAATGGTAATCGGTTCAAACGGAATGCTCGGTTATGCTGTTAGTTCCTATTTCAAAACAAATGATTATGACGTTGTAGAAATAACACGTAAAGAATTTGATATTGCAAATGATCCGATGAAAAAACTGGAATTATATATGGATGAAGTTGGGGTTGTTATTAATTGTGCCGGTGTAATAAAACCAACAATTGCAAACAATACTATTGAAAATGTTCTTAAAATTAATTCACTCTTTCCACGAAATCTGGCTAAGCTTTGTAACAGTAAAGGAATTAAATGCTTTCACATAACGACTGACTGCGTTTACACAGGGAAAAAAGGAAAATACTCCGAAGAAGATTATTTCGATGCAGATGATTTATACGGTTTAAGTAAAAATGCCGGCGAAAACAAAGATTGTATGACTCTCCGAACGTCAATTATCGGTGAGGAGAATGGAAAGAGCAGATCATTACTGGAGTGGGCTAAAAGTCAAGTCGGTAAAGATGTAAATGGTTTTACAAATCATTTATGGAATGGTGTTACAACACTTTACCTTGCAGAAATAATTGAGACTATACTAAGACAGGATTTGTTTGAAAAAGGACTATTTCATATTCATTCACCTAACACTGTAAACAAATACGAACTGCTTCAAATATTCAATAGAGCATATTCACTTACACTTAACATAAATCCTGTTGAAGCTAAAGAAAAAGTTGATAGAAGTCTGGCAAGTATTTATGAACTTACAAAAACAGTTGCAGTTAAAACGCTTGAACAGCAGGTAACCGAGATGCAGGATTTTTTTTCTTTGTTAAATACCCCGCTTGATTTGGAAGAACAATTAGTCGTTGGATTTTGATGCGAATTACTGATGAACAAATAATAGAAAATTTAGTATCACAGTCCTCTGAAAGCGATTATAACTATAGTCATGTTGAGGTCGGGATTACTTTTAATAATATCACCAGTAAAGAGCTTTTCAAAGAATTCTCCACAAGCAGAATTTACAAGTGTATAATTAACGGTAGAGAATACATTAACAAAGTGATCTATAAAAATCCTAACATGGATTTGAAATATGTTCTTAAATCATATCAAAATTATAGAACCCTCATGTCTAAAGAAGGGCTTGTAGATGTTTATGATTTTCGAATTAGTGATTGTGGAGAAAAATTCGAAGTTCTAATGGAGGATTTAAGTAAATATTACGATGTCGAAAATGCTGAAGAGAATTACCGTTCACAACTTGCCACTCAAATTCTCTCGATTATTAAAAATATTACTAAACAAAACATAATTCCCGTTGATTGCGGAATAGTAAATTTTGTAACAGACGGCAATAATGTTAAAATGCTTGATCTCGATTTCCTGCTAAAGTGGAATGAAGTAACCTATTTCAATATCAAATGGTTTCTTTCGCGATTGGAAGGAATTAAAACCTGGTGCCCATCAATTTCTTCTGGAATAGATGAACTAGCTTCAGATGTAAATACACAAAAAATAAACTTTTTCGGGTTGATGCCATACAACCCGATAGCCGCAAAATTGATTGAAGAAGGTGAAAGATTACTGATTGAAGAAAATAATTCTGATGAAGCATTAAACAAATTTTACAAAGCACTGGAATTTCAGCCGAGTTGTGCAGCAGCTTATAATAACTTAGCTGCTCTCTCATGGAATAATGATGAAAATTTAAAAACCCTGTCGTTGATGGAATGTGCTTTTGAACTTGAACCTGATAATGAAATTTACAAGGCAAACTACTATGATGTTGTTAGAAGTCTGGATAATGAATCTAAGAGAGGTAATTTTTACTTAACCAACAGTTTGTCAATTCTACCCGCCAAAGAAAAATCAGAGAACTACATTACACTTCAGAAAGAAATAGATAATTATTCATATCCTTCTAACTATGCTTATGATATAATTACTCTTAAACCGAAAGGTAGTCTTGAAACACGTGTTGAATACTTTGTTAAATACACTCCGGAATTATTTGATAGGTGTAATAATTTTTTATCAATAGGAAGTTCGTTAGGATATATGCTTCTATTTCATTCTTTTAGAGCAGAAAAATGTACAGGGATAGAACCTGATTCAAAAGCTAATGAAATTGTAAGAAGTGTAACATCTTTAAGGAATGCCAGCAATATTGAACTCTTTACTGGCACTTTCAAAGACTTTGAAAAAAAAGAGAAGTATGATTTAATCTGGATGGGGAATGTATTCCAGTATATGTATGTAGATTATTCCTGGAAAGTTGCAGAAGAGCTTGCGAAAATATCATCAGGTAAATGTATTATAGAAGCCCCTTTCGAAGGAGATTTCCTTAAGCAACAGTCTAATCTTAATGCAAATTGGAAAAACGAACAGCTAATGAATGATTATTCATTTAAGAGATTTACAACCGAGATGGAAAAATATTTTAAAGTAATATCTGCCAATCCATCCGGTACCGACCCGCTAAACAGAATGCTGGTTGTGCTTGAAAGAAAATAATTTTTAAACAAATAAATAACCATATGCAAATTCAGAAAACAAATAGAGATCAGCTTTTCGAAACAGTAAGAGAAAATATTCTCGAAGCAAATATAGTAGGAGATATTGGCTGCGGTATTAGACCACAGAATTTTATTAATCCCATGTACCATTTATGTATAGATCCGCACAAACAATATCTGGATTATATAAAAGAAAAAAACACATCTCACAATAATTTTTCTTATATAAATCTTGATTGGGAAAAAGCATTATCAGCATTTCCCAAAAATTCAATTGAAACTATCTTCCTACTCGATATTATTGAACATGTTGATAAGAACAGAGCAATTGAACTGATTAAAAAAACAGAAGAGCTGGTTACAAAACAGATAATTGTATTTACTCCATTAGGATTTATTGAGCAGAACCACGAAACGGAAAAAGATGCCTGGGGCTTAAACGGAGGTAAATGGCAAGAACATAAATCTGGCTGGCTTCCGGAAGATTTTGGATCCGGGTGGCAATTCTTTGTATGCGAAGATTTTCATACACATGATAATGAAGGAAAAGAATATGAGACTCCGAGAGGAGCATTTTTTGCAATATACAATTCACCTAAATGTAATTATTCTATCGATCCAGTTTTTTCAGTAGTTGTTCCAACTTATAATCAAGCAGAATATCTCAGCAAAGCTCTCGATTCACTTTTGGATCAAAGTTTTCCTATTTGGGAAGCTATTATTGTAAATGATGGTAGTACAGATTCTACCAAAGATGTAATGGAAGAATATGCTGCTAAAGATTCACGTTTTAGAATTTTTCACAAACAAAACGGTGGTGTCGCTACTGCATTAAATGTAGGAATTAATAACGCCAGAGGTGAATGGATCTGCTGGCTCTCTTCGGACGATCTTTTTGAACCGAACAAACTTCAAACTCATTTCAATGCAATAAATGATTATCCGGAAATAAAATTTTTTCATAGCCACTGGTATCTATTACTCGAGGAAACGAAGCAGAAAATTGCTCCCCCGTTGTGGCTTCAGATTCCTCCCACAGAATTTCAAGTAACACGTTTCTTCAGGGCAAACTACGTCCATGGCAATGCTATTGCGGTTCATCGTTCTGTCTTTAGCGAAGTTGGCTTATTTAACGAA
>JAGXSM010000278.1 GCA_018333725.1 Melioribacter sp.
GCCAGGCAATTGCACAAGCCAATACTACTTATAATAACAGCGGAATAAATGTATCGTTAAATTTGGCTTACCCTACGCAGGTAAGTTATACAGAATCTGGCTCTACAGAAACAGATTGTTATAGATTTACTGAAACAGATGACGGATACATGGATGGAATACACTCATTACGAACTCAATACAATGCTGATGTTTGTGTTCTTCTAATTTCTACAGGAGATTATGCTGGATGGGCAAGATTTATTCCTGCAGATTATAGCACTGCATTTTGTGTTGTGAGATATGATTATGCCGTAAATGAAATTACTTTTACACATGAAATAGGCCATTTACAAGGGGCGCGCCATCAGTATAAACTTGATGATGGCAATCCGTTATACGCGCATGGATATTACCATAATGATAATAATCCTGACAATAGATGGCGGACTGTTATGGCAGCTTTCGATGAAAAATATGGGAATACTAGCAATCGTATTCCCTATTGGTCCGATCCTAATTCTTATTACAGTGGGTCTGTTTTAGGGATAGCTGATACGTCTAACAATAAGCTAAGACTTAATAACACGGCATATACTATTGCCTCATTATCTGAGCCAGTAAACATAAGTGGAAATGTTGTGGTAAATACAACTTTGACTGGTAACGTTCATCTTATTGGGAATGTAACGGTTAACAACGGTATAACGTTAACATTAAATTCCAATGCAACAATAAATCTAAATAGTTACTCGATAATATCGTCCGGCGGTACAATAACAATTCAGAGTGGTGCAACAATCAACGGTCTTCTTGCAATTCTCAAATCAGGGAATGACATTAAAGGAATATATTCAACATCGTATTCTATACAGCAATTAATCGATATATGTTCATCTGGTTGGAGTATTAATCTTGCATCAGGCACTTACACAGAAAATATAACCAACGATAACTATAACGTAGCAATAGTAGGCTCAGGGACAAACTCAACAACAATCAATGGCACAGTAACTTTTAGTGGTGCAGACTATTCAAGTCTTAAAGACGTAGCAGTAAATGGCAAGATATCGGTAAATAATTCAAGCAGTGTAGTAATAGATAACGTAAAAGCCAATAATTCAAATTGTTATATAGATGCCTATGGAAGTTCAGTGACGATAGATGATTATATTTCGGAAGTAACCCAGACACGAGGATTATATGCACATAATGGATCAAGCTTCTATGTTGATGGCAGTTCATTCCGGTATAAATATGACGGACAGCATTATTATGTATTTTAAGAGAGGAGCGAATCAAAAAGCCCTTGAAATATCTGAACAATTATTAAAAGAATATTCGGCTCACCCATTAGCTGTAGAATGGCTTTACGGACAAGGATTAATGTATAAATATAATATGAACGAACTTTCCAGAGCAGAAGAGATATTTAATGAAGTAATAAAGAAGTATCCGGAACATTGAACAGCTATATCTGCAAGAGAACATTTGGGTAAAGGAGATAGTTAGTTACCGAAAGAACAAACAATATTGTCTTTTGAAGAAAAAGAACTGACAATCCGGAACTATCCCAACCCATTCAATCCAACGACAAAAATAAAGTATAACATTCCGGAATCAGGGTTGGTAGTAATAAAAGTATATGACATGCTTGGAAAAGAAATAGCGGTGTTAGTTAATGATAAGAAACCCAATGGTCATCACGAAGTAACGTTTGATGGAAGCAGTTTACCATCGGGAATTTATTTTTATTCGATTAACTACAATAAACAGATACTTACCGACAAGATGATATTACTGAAGTAGCTTTTATAAAGAGAACAATATTAAGAATCCCGGCAAATATGTCGGGATTTTTTTATGTCATTTTGGTATAATCGCTTAGTCTCTTTGTGATTTTGTGGCATAATAGGGCTATCTTTATTATGCGGATATAAAATTTAAGGGCTCAATGTTCGAACGTGAAATAAAATTTATATATGATTTTAATCTGAATAAGGTAAACCGTCTCGGTCCCTATTTCACATTCGAACAGCTTAATGGAATTGATGTTCACCCGGCAATTATGAATTATATCTCGGCAGAAATTGATTATCTGATTTTTGAAGACAGGCAGAACCTTCTCAAAAATTCCATTTTCGATTATTCAGGCGAAAAGATATCTAACCACTTTAACCTGATAAGTGAAGAAGTAAAAAAATCTAAACGGTTTTCTCTGGAATATATTTCCAAATTGATACTACATGCATCTTCGTTTACGGTAAATTATCTTGTACGACCCAAATGGACTCTTTCAAAATTTGTATTTGATGAAGGAGATCATAAGACCACGCTGGAGATAAAACAGATACTCAATTATGTCTATTATTATCAGTATCTCAAAAAGATTTTGATTTCCTACATTAACTCTAAAAAAATTATCTCAATGAATTCCAGCGAATTTATTGAACTGTTGGAAAGGGTTGATAAGCTTGGTATTGAAACCTACCTTCCAAATATTTTATCCCATGCAGTAAAATCAATGTCAGACTTCTTTAATATCGGGGAAATTCAGAAAAATAAAATTCCATTCCTGGCTGTTGAAAAATTCCTTGAAGAGAAAAATCTTAACAAGCATTTAAATAAAATTCATTCGGTTTTTGGAGATGATAATTCAATTAAAATAAATATTGCTGATCTCCAGAAGTCCCTTGATAGTGTAATGATGGAAAAGTTTGAGCAGGAACCTGTTAGAGATGTTACGCCGGATGAAGAGATACGGGAGGAAATTCTTCCTGTTCAAGAACCTGAAGTTATTTTACCTGATGATGATAAGAAAAAGAATATTTATGAAGAAGAAATTCTTCCGGAAGATTCTATTGGTGAAACAGATACAAATTTAGAAAAACCAATTGATGAAGAGGAAGAAATTCCTGAATCATCTGGTATTGAAGATTACGAAACGTTAAGACCGACTAAACTAAGAATTCGAATCGATAAGAATAATGAGATTGAACCGGTTATTGAAGAGGATTCGATTACCAATGAAGAAGAAATTGAAGGACATGAAATAATTGATGCATTGGAACCAGAACCAGAGGATTCACTTAATCAAGTTCCGGATAATGAAATCAAAACTGATAAAGTAGAACCTCAATCTGAAGAGCCGGCTGAAAATGTTTTTGTAAATGAACAGGATCTTGTTGAAGAGGTTGACTTGACTGATGAAACAGAAGAGATAATTGAAGACGATTTACACCCGGATAAAGTTTACGAACAGATCCTTGACGAAGATAAAGAAAATGAAGAAAGTATGCTTCAGGCTATTCTTCAAAGCAGCCAGGAAAAATCCGAAGATCTAAATGAAATTCTGGAAGAGAAATCAATTGATGACCTTTCAAACCCGAAAATGGATGTTGCGGAGTTACTCGAACATAAAGAGATGACAAAAATTATTGAAGTAATTTTTGACTATGATATAGAAGAATTTGCAAACACGCTGGACGAAATTTCCGGATGCCAATCCCTGGATGATGCGTTTGTAGTTATTAACCAGTCTCTTAAAAATCGAAGCATTAGCAGTAATTCAAAAGAAGCGGAATCATTTAAGTCGATCATTTCTCAATATTTCAACAAAAAGTAAATTCTAATGTTTATTGACTTTGCAAAAATTTATGTAAAAGCCGGTGATGGAGGCGCAGGTGCTGTTGCATTCAGGCGCGAAAAGTATGTTCCTAAAGGCGGACCCGCCGGGGGTAATGGTGGCAACGGCGGTAATATTATCTTTAAAGCCGATTCTAATTTAAATACATTACTCGATTTTAGGTACCAGAAAAAATATATTGCTCAGAATGGAGAACGCGGCGGATCATCATTAAAAGATGGTAAAACGGGTAAAGATATTATAATTAAAGTTCCGGTCGGTACATTAATAAAAGATGCCGATTCGGAAGAGATTATTTTTGATCTAAATTCTGATGGAAAAGAATTTGTTGCTGCAAAAGGAGGTAAGGGAGGAAAGGGAAATAGTAATTTTGCTACACCGACAAATCAAACACCGCGTTATGCTGAACCGGGTAAACCGGGACTAGACCTGAATGTTATTCTTGAACTCAAGTTGATTGCCGATGTTGGATTGGTTGGATTTCCAAATGCTGGTAAGTCCACTTTAATTTCTGTAATATCTGAGGCCAAACCGAAAATTGCAGATTATCCGTTTACCACTCTCGAACCTAACCTTGGTATTGTCCGTTACAAAGATTTCAAGAGCATAATTGTTGCCGATATACCGGGAATTATTGAAGGAGCGCATCAAGGTAAAGGACTTGGTCTTAAATTTTTGCGTCACATTGAACGTACAAAAATTCTTTTGTTGATGATTGATATTACGAGTGAAAATTATCAAAGTGATTATGATACGCTTATCAATGAACTGAACCAGTATTCAAAAGTATTAAGCAAGAAAAAGAAAATTTTGGGATTCTCTAAATCCGACCTTATTGATAAATCAACTATTGAAAAAATCCGTAACAAGAAAATAAAAGGTTATAAGGGAACTGTTCTTGTTTTTTCATCCGCAAATAGATTTGGAATAAATGAACTATTGGATCTGTTATGGGAACAACTTCAAGACTAACTCCAATAGGTTTTTTTATCAGGCTGATTGTTTTTTTATTGGTTGCAATTATCGTTTCAATTGTATCACTTTTGGTTGGTCCTGTAAGTATTAGTCCCGCCGAATTTTTTGCAGCACTTTTTTCTGGTGATAGTTCAAATACCGTTTCGCAGATTTTGTTTGAGATAAGGTTACCTCGCATTCTATACGGATTCGCAGTGGGAGGAGGTTTATCGTTAGCCGGTGCGGTTTTTCAAGCAATGTTAATGAATCCTCTTGCAGAGCCATACATCCTTGGAATTTCCAGCGGCGGAACTTTTGGTGCTGTGCTTTCATTTCTTATTGGTGCTTCATTTCTTGGAACTCAAGCGCTCGCTTTTTTAGGTGCGGTTTCCGTTATGGTAATTGTTTTTTTGCTTGGAAAAAGATTCGGGGAGCTAGAGCCAAATGTTCTTCTGTTATCGGGTGTTATGGTAGGAGCTTTTTTCTCTGCCGCTATTCTGCTTATGATGAGTCTTCTAAACGATTCGCTTCGCACCGCACTATTCTGGTTGATCGGAAATTTGTCGCTTGCCGATAAAAGTAATCTGCTTCCTGTGTTATCAATTACATTTATTATTGCTTTTATACTGATTATGATCTCGGATAAATTTAACGTAATTAGTCTTGGTTCCGAATTTGCAAAACAAGTTGGTCTTAATACAACTAAAATCAAAAATCTAACTTATATTCTCACAAGTATAATGATCGGAACACTGGTTTCGGTAAGCGGAATTATTGGATTTGTCGGGTTATTAATTCCGCATGTTTGCCGTATGATTTTGGGAACTGATAACAGGATTATTTTCCCGGCATCTTTTTTTATCGGCGGATCATATTTGATTATTGCCGATACAATTGCCAGAATTATAATTTCACCGGCAGAATTACCCGTGGGAGCAATAACTGCGCTAATTGGTGCACCAATTTTTATTTACTTGCTTAGACGAAGATTTAAAATAATTTTTTAGGAGGATGATATGAGAATAAAAAAACTTAAAAAATATTTGATAGGAATCCTAATTATTACTGCCTGTTCAACAGGTATTAATATATTTTCCGATTCAGATGAAATTTCGATGGGTAAACAGTTCGATCGGGAGATAAGAAACAACACCAAAGAATATCCCATTTATAAAGGTGACCCAAATGTTAGAGAGTATATTGATAAGAATATTTTTCAGGAAGTATTAAAATCACCAGAGATTAAAAAATCCGCCGTGTATCCATATAAGATGGAAATAATACAGAACGATACAATGCTTAATGCATTCGCAGTCCCCGGCGGCTACGTTTATATATACACGGGAATCCTTAAGTATCTCGATTCTGAAGCAGCACTTGCCGGTGTAATTGGTCATGAAATTGCTCATGTTGAAAGACGCCATGCAACTCAGCGAATTTCAAAAGCATACGGCATTCAGATAATTTTAAGTATTGCATTGGGAAATAATCCTTCTCAGGTAACTGAAATAGTTGCAAATCTCTTTGGCGGTTTAGCTCTCCTTGCAAACAGCCGTGCTAATGAAGATGAGAGCGATGATTACTCAATAAAGTATTTGCAAAGTACACGCTTCTACCCGGGCAGTGTTAAATTCTTTTTCGAAAAATTAAGGGATGATGGAAAAATATCTAAAGGCGGTCAGGGTATTGCAACATTTTTATCAACTCATCCGGATCCGATAGCGCGAATTAATTCAACCGATCAGCGGCTGACGGCACT
>JAGXSM010000279.1 GCA_018333725.1 Melioribacter sp.
ATGACAAAGGAAATATTGATCTGAATGATTTGAAATCGAAAGCCGAACAGCATAAAGAAAATTTATCTGCTCTAATGGTAACGTATCCTTCAACTCATGGTGTATTCGAAGAAGAGATAATAGAAATCTGCGATATCATTCACAAATACGGCGGTCAGGTTTATATGGATGGCGCTAATTTGAATGCACAGTTAGGTTTAACCAGTCCCGGATTAATTGGTGCTGATGTTTGTCATTTGAATCTACATAAAACGTTTACAATACCGCATGGCGGCGGCGGACCCGGTATGGGACCAATAGCTGTTGCCGAACATTTAGTTCCATTCTTGCCCGGTCATCCTGTAGTTAAAATTGGAAACGAGAAAAGTATTAATGCTGTATCTGCAGCGCCATGGGGAAGCGCAAGTATTCTTGTTATTCCTTATGCATATATTAAAATGATGGGCGGCGAAGGATTAACCTATGCAACTAAAATTGCAATTCTAAATGCTAACTATATTAAAACAAAGTTGGCAAATCATTATTCCACACTCTATTCCGGTAAGAATGGTTTTGTTGCGCATGAACTTATTTTTGATACAAGAGGATTTAAGCATACTGCGAATATAGAGGTTGAAGATATTGCAAAGAGATTGATGGACTATGGATTTCATGCTCCAACAGTTTCATTCCCGGTTCCCGGTACGCTAATGGTTGAACCAACCGAAAGCGAATCACTTTACGAACTTGACAGGTTCTGCGATGCACTATTATCAATTAAACAGGAAATTGAAAAAGTTGAACAGGGGATATGGGACAAAAACGATAACCCGTTAAAAAATTCTCCGCATGTTGCTGAAGTTGTAATTGCAGATGAATGGACTCATAAATATTCACGTGAAGTTGCAGCTTTCCCCGCTAAATATGTTAAAGAAAATAAATTCTGGCCGACTGTTAGCAGAATAAATAATGCATATGGAGATCGTAATTTAGTTTGTAGCTGTCTTCCAATAAGCGAATATGAAGAATCTAAGGTGAATTAATTTGATAAACTATTGTGAAATATTGCGGGAGTCTAAATCGATAGCGGTGGTTGGTATATCACGCGAGCCGCATAAAATAAGCCGTAAAATTGCATCATTCCTTTCAGATGTTGGATATGATGTGGTGGGTGTTAATCCTTCATTCGGAAATGAATATGCAGATGGAATAAAAGTGTATAAAACTATTTCCGATATTCCTCATAATGTTGATATTATAAATGTCTTTAGAAGATCCGAAGATATTCCCGGAATAATTGATGAAGTCCTTAAGAAAAATCCTAAAGTACTCTGGCTTCAACAGGGAATTAGAAATGATTTAGCTGTAAAACCTGTAATGGAAAAGGGAATAGTTACAATTCAGGATGAATGTATTTTCGTTCAATACAATTATTGCAAATCAATTAAGAAACATTAAAGAAACCGGTTGTGATGAAATTGGCTTATTTAAAATTATTTTTCGTTACAATCGGTTTATTGTTTTTAATTCAGAACAAATTGATTGCCGATCCGGATTCACTTTTTGTACCTGACCAATTTTACGTAGTTGACTCAATTAAAATAACCGGTAATGATATAACAGAAGATTATATTATCCTGAGAGAATTAACATTTAAACCCGGTGATATTGTTAACCCGACTACTCTTAAATACAACAGAGAACGAATATTCAGTCTTCGGCTCTTTACTAAAGTTGAAGTTTATCCAGCTGTTAATCAAGATAAATACATTATAAATATTGAAGTAAAAGAGAGCTGGTATATCTATCCCATCCCATTTATTCGAAGACAGGATGGTTCAATGAAAAAACTTTCCTATGGAATTAATTTTTCTTACAAAAATTTCAGAGGGAGAAATGAACATCTTAGAACAATAATAAGTCTTGGTTACGATCCCTATTTTGCACTGCTCTATCAAAATCCGGCTTTAGATTATAATAATAATCTTGGTTTGGCATTCGACTTATCATTTCTTAAGCTAAACAATAAAAGTGCTTTTGCTAAAAAGCTTTATGGCAGCGATTTCAAATATAAATTCTACTCAACCGGAATTGGCCTATTTAAACGATTGGATCAATTCAACGAGATTTTTTCCGGTGTCGGTTATGATTACATAGAAGGTCCGGAAATACCAATGAAGCGAATTACCTCATCGGGTCAAAAAATAGATAGGGTATTATCACTTATTGTTGGTTATGCCTACGATTCACGAGACCTTAAGCAGTTCTCTCAGAACGGAATATTTGCATCTTCAATCCTTCGTCATAAAGGGTTCGGCATCTCAAATATTAACTATAATATTTTTCAGTTTGAGTTCAGAGAATACCGGAGCATAGCTGGTGATTTATCTGCACGGTGGCGATTTGCTTTCCGTCATTCATTCGGTCCATCAATTCCTTTGTATGATTATTCTTTCCTTGGGTATAATGAATATGTTCGGGGTTATAGCAATGAAATTGAAGAAGGAAATAATTTAATACTAACATCTATTGAAGCAAGCTATCCAATTGTAAAGGATTGGGATTTTAGTATTAAACTTCCTCTGCTTCCTCAGCAATTAACTTCAGCACGAATTGGAATTTATCTTTCGGCGTTTACAGATGCCGGAGAGGTATTTAATAATCATCAAAGATTCAGATTTAGTGATTTTAATACCGGTTACGGTTTCGGTTTAACTATATTAGTGTTACCTTATAATGCAATTCGATTTGAATATGCATTTAATAAAAATGGAACAGGAGAATTTTTATTTGGGACAGGATTTTCTTTCTAATATCGATCTATTTTATACTGGTGAGGATGTAATTGATAATCAGGTTATTATTTCCGGAGAGGAAGTTCATCACATAAAAGATGTTCTTAGATATTCCATTAATGACCAGATTTATGTAACAGATGGAAAAGGTTCCTTCTACAAATGTAAATTAACATCAATCTCTAAAACCGAACTGCAATGCTCTATTGATGAAGTTCGGCACTACGACAACCATTTTGAGAATTTCACGTTTTGCATACCGCGATTACGAACACAAGACAGGTTGGAATTTGCTCTTGAAAAATGCGTAGAGCTTGGTATTACGAATTTTATAATTTTTGATTCAATCAGAACCGTTATTAAAGGAGCCAAACTCGACCGATGGCAGAAGGTAATTGCATCGGCAATGAAACAATCTCTTAGAGCATGGTTACCCAAAATTAGTTACGTTAAGAGTGTCTCCGAAATTGCATTACTTCCGGGTAGAAGAGTGGTTTTTGAACAATCGGCTACTACTCCCATTAATAAATTTTTAACACAGCCGGATTTTTCATCAAGAGTAGAGAATATCTACTTTCTATTCGGTCCCGAAGGTGGATTTGCAGATGAAGAAATAGCAATGACTAAAAAATGTTCATTTGTAAAATTAACGGATAACCGGCTACGGGCTGAGACAGCCGTAGTTACTGCTGCAAGTATTTTAGCATTGGAATTAATTTAGAAATAATAAAATTATTTGGTAAGTATCTTACTGTTAAACCAGATCGATAATTTTTTTTACCAGTCTTTCAAAATCCGATTTAACTTTTTCAGCGGTTTCCATTACTTCTGCGTGGGATAATTTAGTAGGAGAGAGACCGGCGGCATAATTTGTAATACAGGAAATTGCTCCAACTTTCATCCCGAGGTATGATGCATAAACCGCTTCGTGAAAGGTTGACATACCGACTGCATCGCCGCCAAACTTCTGCATCATTTTAATTTCAGCTTTTGTTTCATAACTCGGACCTTTTGTAAACCAGTAAACGCCTTCTCTAATCGATATCTCTTCTTCTATTGATGCCGTTTTTATTTTCTCATTGATTTCGCTTGATGGAAAATCAATAAAGTCGTTCCTTTTATTAATCGTTGTTAATCCTAATACTTCCGTTAATTCTTTTTTAATAGCCAATCCATTAAAGGAAGAGATTAACATTAAATCCCCCGGCTTAAAATTGGAATTAATTCCGCCGGCTGCGTTAGTAAGGATAATTGTTTTGCAATTTAGTTTTGCTGCAAGGTGAATAGGGATTACGCATTCTGATAATTTATATCCCTCGTAAAAATGAATACGACCCTGGACAATTAATAATTTCTTACCGTTGTATTTTGCAAAGTGTAAATAACCCTGATGACCTTCCACTGTTGATTTTGGATATCCGGGTAATGTTGATGTAGGGAATGACTTTACCGTTTCAACTTTTTCAGCAAAATCTCCAAGTCCGCTTCCAAGTACAATACAGATTTCAGGTTCAAATGGAATTTCTGTTTTAATTTTTTCAACTATGGATCTATATTTTTCGTTCAGGTTTACCATTAGAATAAAATTCCTGCTAACGTAGCTGTTAATAATGTTGCGAGTGTTCCCCCAATAACTGCACGTATTCCTAACTTTGCTAAATCGGTTCTTCTATTCGGTGCTAAAGGAGAAATTCCTCCAATCTGAATTGCAATCGAACTGAAATTTGCAAATCCGCACAATGCATAAGTAGCCATTAAAATTGCTTTTTCATTTACAAGGGATTTTATCTCAACAAGTTTGCTCATATCAAGATAAGCTACAAATTCATTCAGAACTACTTTGGTACCGATTAGACTACCAAAGTGATAAGCACTTTCCCAAGGCACACCTATTCCAAATGCAATAAACTGAAGGACCGAACCGAAGATTAATTGAAGACTGAATTTGTGTCCGAATTGTGCGATTAACGCATTATTAAATCCGAAAATATCTCCAACCCATCCAAGGAAATAATTTATGAGAGCAATCAATGCAATAAATGCAATTAGCATAGCGGCAACATTAAGAGCTAACGTCATTCCTTCGCTTGCACCAACAGCAGCGGCTTCAATAACATTCGAAGCATTTTTTTCAACTGATACTTTAACTTTTCCTTTTGTTTCCGGTTCACCGGTTTCCGGATACATTATTTTAGAAATTAAGAGAGCAGCCGGTGCAGCCATAACACTTGCACCCAGTAAATGTGTTGCAAAAAGTAATTGCGCTTCGCGGATCGGAATATTATTGGCTTGAGCGAACGCAGTTCCT
>JAGXSM010000280.1 GCA_018333725.1 Melioribacter sp.
AATATGTGATGTATCGCCCAATGTAAGGTTGCCGCTAACCGAAACGTTTCCATTTATAATGCCGTCAATTCTAACGTTGCCCTCACTTTTTAATTCGCCATTAATTGTAACACCGTTACTTATTATGCTAACATCTTCTGTATGAGCTTCTTTTTTAGCTGCCATTTCTTCTCCTATTTAACTAAAATTTCTTCGGGATTTATTGGTTTACCATTATGCCAGATTTCGAAATGAAGGTGTGGGCCGGTAGTATTTTTACCTGAATTACCACTTAAAGCAATCAACTCACCTTGCCTTACAAAATCGCGTTGCTTTTTTAATAACGATGAACAATGCTTATATAGTGTTATATAACCGTTATCATGATTAATAATTATCATATAACCGTTTTCGTAAGTATAATCAGAAAAAATAACCATCCCGCCGCTCGATGCATAAACTGGTGTTCCGGAAGGGACTCCATAATCAATTCCGATATGACCTTTTTCAGAATTAAAATTTTGCGTTATTATACCTGTAACCGGTTCTAAAAAAATTAAGTTAGAATTTGACTGAAGGTTTTTGTTGAATAGATCGACAATTACACGGAAAATGTTACCGCCAACCGGAAGTTTTTTATTGATTGTTTTTTGAAGGGTATCGTAAAGGGAATTTGAAGAAGTTATAGAATCGGTCTTTGCTAATTTAAGTGCATACTTCATCCGTTCGTTAGTACTTGCAATTTTTTGCAGCTGACCGTTTAATAATTCAACCTTACTTTGTAATTCATTAATTTTATTCCGCTGTGATATTAATTCCTGATTATCCAGCACAAAAATAAAATCCTTTAGCGGGGTAACTGAAAGTATAAAAATTAATACAAGCCATGCAATAAATGTGTAAATCAGTGTATATGCAGTAATACGGAATAAACTGAATTTATAACTCTTTGTAGAAGAATCAGGATAATTTGGAGTTACGTAAAAAGTTGTTTTTCTAATAAAATACCATTTAAACCACTTCATTTCATTTCCTTAATAGGGAAAGTAAATATATAAATTTAAAAACTATTTTTCTTCGGGTAAAAGGATTTGATTTATTTTTTCGATTACTAAATCCGGAGATAATTTTAATCCGCATTCAAAAGTATTTATAGGACATTTTCTTCTTCCATGGATTCCGCACGGTTTGCATTTTAATCCATCCACAGATAAAGAAATGCTTTTCTGATTGTACGGATAGAAACCAAACCCCGGTATTGTAGAACAATACAAAGTAATCACAGGAATATCTGCGGCCATTCCCATGTGTGTAGGTGCGCTATCATTACATATTAACAATTTCGATTTCCGTAAAAGTTGAACTGATTCTGCAATAGTTAAACCTCCCGACAAATTAATTGAACCCGCGTAATTTTTCTTAAATAAACGGTCGCATATTTCAAAATCACTTTGTCCACCAATAAATGCAACGAAATAATTCTTTTCAATTAAATATTCTGTTATTATTTCAAAATATTCTTCAGGATATTTTTTAGTCTGCCAGACAGAACCCGGAGCAATAGTAACGACAGGTTTAGAGATATCTTGTAATAATTCGTTTACTTTTTTTTCAACCTCAATTAAAGCATTAATCTCAGGAAGAATTTTCCAATTTTCTTTTTCAACCTTTATACCAGCAAGTTTAAGATTACGGTTTACTTCATGTTCGGTTTTATCGTATCTAACTGAGCGATTATATACAAAACTAAATGAAGCGTTATCGAATCCAAAAGAGTTTTCAACATTCATCAGAAAAACCAGAAGCGAAGTTCTGAATGAACGGTGCGGGGAATAAATTCTTGTGTAATTATTTTTATTAAGTTGAATAGCAAAATGAAGCAACTGAAATAGTGATTTGTGTTTCCCCTTCTTATCGAGCAGGATTACCTTATCCACGTAAGGCGAACATTCAAATATTTCTTTTGTTACCGGAATTGATATAACATCTATTGAACTATGTGGGAATTTTTCCTTTAGCTTTTGAATCATGGGCAAAGTCAGAATTGCATCCCCAAGAAATGCCGTTTGTATGACAAGTATTTTCTCTTTACCGGTTAATATTTCCAAAGTTTATGCATCCAGAAATATTGTTCGGGAGTTTCTTTAACATATTCTTCGAGCAGACTTATATAATTTTGTGTTAATACAGAAATACGGTCATCTTCCATTTCAGGTAAGTTTGCAAAATCTAATTCTTTTATAGTAAGCTTATAAGTAAAATCCTTTTTGCGTTGAATTAAACCAATTAATAGTTCACACTTAGTTCTATTTACAATAGCTGCGGTTCCTGTATAATAAGCAGTCGGCTGATTAAAGAATCTTAA
This sequence comes from Melioribacter sp., assembly GCA_018333725.1. GTDB lineage: Bacteria > Bacteroidota > Ignavibacteria > Ignavibacteriales > Melioribacteraceae > DSXH01. The sequence continues at coordinate 2,345 of JAGXSM010000280.1, forward strand.
CCTCGGTCCATCCTTGTGTCCCCTTTGATCACCGGCAATTAACACGACCTCCCCTTTTGCAAGTGCTTGATAAATGGACTTAACCGAAACACCCGTTGGAATTATTTTGGTATGAGCAATATGCCGTGTTTCTTCAAGCCACTTTGTTATATACGGATTACGCTGTGGTTTTACAAGAACATTAAATTTTCCATCAAGCTTTGGAGCTAAGTAAGAAATTATAAATTCCCAATTACCAAAATGTGCGGTTAATAAAATTATTCCTTTACCACTTTTTAGTTTTTCTCCAATTAAATTTAGTCCCGGGCATTCAACCTGACTATCAATTACCGATTGAGACAAATGAGGAATAAGCATTAATTCGAAAAATGTAATTGTGATGCTCTGATAATTTTTACGTGTAATCGAACGGATCTCTGATTTTGATTTCTGTGGAAATGCTTTTTGAAGATTTGATATTGCAGTACTTCGCCTTATTGGAATAAAATAATAAATAAAAATTCCAACCATGGAAGCAAATTTTCTTGTTTTTTCGAGTCCCAGTTTATTCAGAACAAAGAGAATTGATCGGAATAGGAAATACTCGATTTTATTTTTATCAATTTTCAATTTTTATAGAGTGGTTATTCTTCTTATCCAGTTTTCGTCCTTATATTCTCCCCTCATTGTTGAATGGAGCAGTTCATAATTACCGAAACCGGTAAGGTCGCCAAAAATAAAAGTAACGCCTCCTTCAATACCGTTATAGAACCAGATTTCATAAGGTTTCAAATTCGCTTCGCTCGGAAAATAATCTTTCTGATCGGGTTCTCCATATAATAGATAGACTCTACCTCTATCGCTTAAATATCCGGCTTTCATTCTGGTAGTAAAATTACTATTCACATATTCAATTCTTTTCATGTATTCAATTTTAAATTCATTAAGCGGAGTGGAAAGGTCGGTATCGCGGTTTTTCCAGAACCTATAAAGGAATTCTCTCTTTGCATTCAAAGAGTCGATAGCTTTATACTGATTAACTTCGGTATTGGATGCAATATATTTAGCTTGCTGGAACATTAGATCGCATTCTTCAACTGTCATTAATGCAAATTCGCTGCCGATAAAACTTCCGCTAATCCTCTGCAATTGTTCAGCGCTTGTTACTCCCGGATTATGGAGGAAAAATCTTTTGGATGAAACATAAGCACGCTTGGTTTTATTATCGATCAAGCTCAACTCAAGATTATATGAATCGGTAGGTAACTTAGACAAGTTTATCAGCCCATATTCTACAATTGAATTAGAACTCTGGCTTAGTTGTTTGTCGGTTTTATAGACAGACTGGTTAAAGCTGTTAAAAACATTTTTTTTTAATGTAAAATTAGAAGTAGGATCTTCCAGCGTTAAGTTATACAATTCGGTATAGAAAAAGAGAATCGGACTTTTATCAGAAAAAACCATGGATGGATTTGGAATAACCTCAAGTGAGTTTTTATAAAAGAGCGAAAGTGGATCAGCATCAACTTTTTTTATGTTAGCCGATAATTCAATATCACTAACCGCAAATTTTTTATCCTCATAAGGCTGAATTACAAATTTCTCATTTATAGTCTTATTTAATGCGGGATTATTGGCATCATAAGCAGTAACCAATAGTGAGTATTCACCACCCGGGATAATAAAACCGAATGCACCAACCAGGTTTTTATCAAGACCCTCTTCTTCATTAATTATATTTTGAATCTTCCAGTTTTTCTTAATGAAGAAAGTATCGGCCTTAACATCCTTCATTTCTATTCTAACAATTGCTTCCAAAAGTTTACCGCCCTGGGCATCGGTCACTTTCATAAATTCGGGATTCAGGTCGTAGTAAAATTCTAGGTAAACTGAGGATTGATCGTACTTAAACTTGGCAAAATCGAATTCGAATTTTAATTCATTTTGTGCAATTCCTTTTGAAGCTATACAGGCGAACAAAATAATCGTAAAAAGTATTCTTTTCATTAATCTTCTCCTCAAGTTTTTTAATTTTCCGAAAAGTTAAATAACCAATAATATGTTATTTATCAATCCATAAAAATATCAGAATTTTTAAAACCGGCTTCTTTAAAATAAAAAAACCCGAGCACCTAACATAGATGCTCAGGTTTTTAAAGCTATTTACAAATTACAATCCTAATTGAATTGTAAATATGTGATTATCATCGAAGAATTTGGTCTGTCTGAAAGCATAATCAACTTTAATCTTTGTTCCACCTAAATCGTATTTAACACCAAGACCAGCGGTTAAACCGTAGATATTAGCATCAGCATTATCCAATTCGGGTAGGTACATATATCCGCCTCTTACAAAGAACATGTCGTTAAGACCATATTCCATACCTAATCTAACTTCATCACCATAGTAGTTAGCATTCTGGTATGTTCCGGCAAGCTGCAGATAATTAGAAGCATTAAATACAAGATTATAGCTCATACCAATTTCTAATAAAGAAGGAAGTTCGAATGACATGGCGTCGCGTTTATAAGCAGCTTCGCCTCTTTCGAGAGTAGAAGGAGTAGCATTAATATAAAGACCTGAACCATCATATTTCATTTGAGGTCCAAAGTTCTTTAACGATAATGCTAAACCGAGTCCATCAATATTAGCGAGATTACGGTATGTAATACCGATATCAAACCCAACAGTGTTAGCACTTACAAGACCTAACTTTTCAGTAATGTAATTCATAGTTAAGCCGACTGCAA
>JAGXSM010000281.1 GCA_018333725.1 Melioribacter sp.
CATCCTTTTAACTTCTTTTTTATCAATGTACATAAGGGGATCGAAGTTTTTTACTTCGCAAGCAAACCGGGTAGGAAAAGACGATGCATCAAAGCGTGTTATTAATCCGGCACCGCTTTTACCGGAAATAAGTCCGTCCCAATATTCCTGAGTGTTATTACCAATTGGAGTAACGGCACCAATTCCGGTTATTACAACTCTCCTTTTACTCATTAAATCTCCAAAAATTTTTTGATGAAAGAAATGGGAACAGTTTGAAAAGTATTGTGCAACTTATCAAACCATTCCCATTAAAATATTAACCTAATTTTTCTTTCAAATATTTAGTAGCATCACCGACTGTAGAGATTTTTTCAGCATCTTCATCGGGGATAGAAATGTTGAAAGCAGATTCAAATCCCATAACAAGTTCAACTATATCAAGAGAATCTGCGCCGAGGTCGTTTGTAAATGAAGCTTCTGGTGTAATTTGGGATTCTTCAACACCGAGTTTATCCATAATGATAGATTTTACTTTTGCTTCAACGTCCATTTAGTACTCCTTTAATGTTGATAAATAATAATTAGTTAATCTATTTACATTGTCATTCCGCCATCAACGGCTATAACCTGTCCCGTAATATAATCTGCATCGGGACTACAGAGAAAACCGACTACACGGGCAATATCTTCTGGTTTACCCATTCTTTTCATCGGAATATTTTGAGAGAGTAACTCTCGCTGTTTTTCATTCAAACTTTTTGTCATATCTGTTTCTATAAATCCGGGTGCAACACAATTAACAGTAATATTTCTTGAAGCAACTTCACGTGCAATTGATTTCGAAAAACCGATTATTCCAGATTTAGATGCAGCATAATTAGCCTGACCGGCATTTCCGATTAAACCTACAACAGATGCAATATTAACAATTCTACCGTAGCGCTGGTTAACCATATGTTTAAGAACAGCTTTAGTATAGTTGAAAACACTTTTCAGATTAACATTAATAACATCATCCCATTCTTTTTCAGACATTCTTAAAAGGAGGTTATCCCTTGTAATGCCGGCATTATTAACAAGGATATCAACACCGCCAAGTTTTTCAATTGCTGCATCAACTGTTTTCTGTGCTTCTTCTAAAGAAGTAGCATCGGCTTTAAAACCGATAATTTTGGTATCAAGACTACCGACTTCCCTTTCAATTTCAGCAGCACATTCATCGCAGCTATTATAAATAAAAGCTACATCCGAAAAAAGAACACCGCAGCAACTCTTTGATGCAAGCTCTTTTACAATAGCTTTACCAATTCCTCTGGTACCACCGGTAACAATAGCCCTCTTATTTTTGGATTGCAATTTTTTCTTCCTTAATTGAGTTCAGATATTCTTCTCTATATTGAATTAATTCTTCAAAACCTTTTTCACCAAGTAAATACCGGATTTCATCACGGCTATGTTCAAAAATAGTAACTGTCTGGTTCTTATTTACGCTACAGTAGTGCATCCTTTCAATATGCTCATCATCTACTGTAAGTGCCCCTTCGAATATAACGAGCGGGAATAATATACAATACAATGGTTTATATTTCCACTTGAATTCACCATCTTCAATAGCCATTTTTTGAAGTGTGCAAAACCCCTGTTTATCAAGGAAAACACATTTCCCGTTATATACTTCTGTACCAACCGCAATACCGGATTCAAAATCGGGATCTGTTTCCGGTTCTTCAAACCATCTGGACGGATCTTTAAGCTGGGAATCGTCCATCGATTTTATAATACGGACTTTCATACTCATAATTTTTTCGTATTCCTTTTTATCAGTATAAACACCGTAATAACAGCATTCACCGCTGCAGATGCAGACATCGCACGCTTTAACAAACTTAACGGTAAAGATTTGAGGATCAATGTAAATTCCATTGATAATTTTCTCAAATTTATTTTGCATCAGAGATACCTTTCAACGTCGCTGAATTTATCAATACCGAATATTTTAACATCAGGATTTATTCTTTTTACTAGTCCTTGCAAAACTTTTCCCGGACCAATTTCATAAAATTCATCGGCACCATCATTAATCATATTAACTATAGTTTCTTCCCATCTAACAGGTTTCGATAATTGATCGAATAAAAGTTCTTGAATTTGATTTTTATCTTTAACAGGCGCGGCAGTAACATTTGTATAAACGGGAATTTTAGAATCGTAAAAAGGAGTAGCATCAAGTTTAATTTTTAATTTATCTTTTGCAGAAGCCATTAACGGAGAATGAAATGCGCCGCTAACAACTAATTCTTTAACAAGTTTAGCACCTTCTTTTTTACATATTTCCATTGCTGCTCTTACACCTTCAACCGAACCGCTTATTACAATTTGTCCCGGAGAATTAAAATTTGCACACTGAACAATTCCGGCTGAAGAAGCATCGTTACAAATCTGTTCAAGTTTATCCGGTAATAATCCTACAACAGCAGCCATAGTACCAGGTTGTTCAATTCCGGCTTGCAGCATTGCTTTACCGCGTACATGAACAAGTTTTATTGCTTCATAAAATTGAATTGCTTTAGCTGATACAAGAGCAGAGTATTCACCTAAGGAATGACCGGCTACCATATCGGGTTCCAATGTTCTTATAATACTTGCCAGTACAACACTATGAACAAAAATTGCCGGCTGAGTAATATCTGTTTGTTTAAGCGATTCTTCCGGTCCATTAAACATAATATGAGAAAGTGGAACACCAATAGCTTCTTCGGCAGTACGAATCATTTCTTTTACTTCAACAGAATTCTCGTAAAGATCTTTTGCCATTCCAACATATTGAGAACCCTGTCCGGGGAATATGAACGCTTTCTTACCCACTAATCGATACTCCATGTTAAATAGATGGCTCCCCATGTGTATCCTGCACCAAACGCAGCAAGTATTAAATTATCACCCTTCTTTAATTTGCCATTGCGATAATATTCTGTAATACATGATGGAATAGTTGCTGCAGTTGTATTGCCGTATCGATCAATATTAATCATAACTTTTTCTTTGGTAATTCCCATTCTTTCAGCAGTAGCATCAATTATTCTCATATTGGCCTGATGAGGAACAAGGTAAGCAACATCATCGGAAGTTAAATTATTCTTCTTCATAATATCATAAGAAACATCTGCCATTCCTTTTACAGCAACTTTAAATACAACTTTACCATCCTGATAGATATAATGCCATTTGTTATCAACTGTTTCGTGAGAAGCAGGTCTAAGACTTCCGCCCCCTTTCATATATAAATTATCTTTTCCAGTTCCATCGACATATAAAAGGGAATCTTTAATTCCGTAATTAAGATCTTCAGTTGGTTCGAGTAGAACTGCCGATGCAAGGTCGCCGAATAGTATACAATTATTTCTATCTGTGTAATCTGTAATTGCGGTCATCTTATCTGAGCCGACAACAATAACTTTTTTATAAGCGCCGCTTTCAATAAGCTTTGAACCTGTTTCGAGAGCAAATAAAAATCCGGAACAAGCAGCAGACAGATCGAATCCCCATGCATTCTTTGCACCAATTTTATCCTGAACCAGACAAGCGCAAGCAGGAAAGAACATATCGGGTGTTACAGTAGCAACAATTATTACATCAATCTCTTCCGGTTTTAATCTGGAATTTTTCATTAAGTCCTGAACAGCAAAAGCAGCCATATCGCTTGTTGCACCGTTTTCCATCATTCGTCGTTCTTTAATTCCGGTTCGGCTTATAATCCATTCATTGTTTGTTTCAACAATAGATTCGAAATATTTGTTATCCAGAATTTTATCTGGGGCGTACATTCCTACTGCAGTAATAGCAGCATTTACTTTTTTATTTTGTAATGGCATATTCTTTTAATGCTTCCTGAAATTTCTGAATTAAATTTTTATCATGCATTTCTTTTGCACGCAATACCATATTCTTAATTGCCAGTGGTGTACTTGAACCATGTCCAATAATGCTAATACCATTTACCCCAAGAAGTGGAACTCCACCATGAGTTTGATAATCCATATCGCTAAGGGAGACTTTCAAAACTTTCTTAACGATAAGAGCATAAATTTTATTAATAAGTCCTTTTCTGGAATAATCCTTAATACGGGATTTAAGAAGAGTAAGTATACTTTCACCAAACTTTAGAATTACATTACCAAGAAAACCATCGCAAACAATAACATCAACGTTTCCTTTAGTAATATCTCTCCCTTCAACATTACCAATAAAATTAAGTTTGGATTCTTTAAGAAGTTTAAACGTGGCTAATGATAACTCATTCCCTTTCGATTCTTCTTCTCCAACACTCAGCACTCCAACTGAAGGATTAGAACAGTTAAAAATTTCTTTAGCGAAAATTGAACCGAGAATAGCATATTCGAATAAATGTTGAGGTTTACTATCCACACTTGCGCCTACATCAAATAAAAGGCAGAATTTATTTTGAGAAGTCGGGAATGAAGCACCTATAGTTGGTCGGCTAACACCTTCAATTCTTCCAATTATTAATGTAGAAGCAGCCATCATAGCACCTGTATTACCGGCACTAACAAAAGCGTGCGCCTTTTTTTCTTTTACAAGTCTGGCACCAACAACAATCGATGAATCAGGTTTTGTTTTTAATGCTTGTGTAGGAGTATCACCCATATCGATAATTTGAGAAGTATGATAAATCATCTTTTCATCAATCGAAATGTTTTCCAGTTTAGCTGATTCAAGAATTTTCTCATTGTCGCCAACTAAAATAAGATCAAAGTCGTTGCTCTGGTTGAATGCATCAAGCGCACCGATTAGAACATTCTTAGGGGCATAATCGCCCCCCATAGCATCAACTGCAATTACGCATTTAATGTCATTTTGTGTTTGTGTCATTTACAAATAATTAAGAATGTTAGGATTCCGGTACGAACATGGATCTGCCGGCATAATAACCGCAGCTCGGGCATGCTCTATGGCTTAATTTAAGTTCGCCACAATTTGAGCAACGGCTTAAGGTAGGAACAGTTGCCTTATAATGTGTTCTGCGCTTATCCCTTCTGCTCTTAGACATCTTACGTTTCGGATTAGGCATCGTTTAACCTTTGTTTAGTTATTAGATTTTAATTTTTTTAATGGTTCCCAAATATCATTAGTCTTTTCAAGGTGACAATCACATTTACCTTGATTCATATTTATACCACAGACAGAACATAAACCTTTGCAGTCATCACTGCACAATTTTTTCATCGGAATCGAAAGCTCTGTATATTCATATACATCTTTGCTTATATCAATTTTATCCTGATCAGCAGAAATGTACTTTACATTGTAATCCTCAGAGACAACAGGATTCTTTGAAAAAATGTAACTCAGCTGGAAATTCGCATGCAATTTCGTATTAAACTCGGAATTAC
>JAGXSM010000282.1 GCA_018333725.1 Melioribacter sp.
GTCGTGGTACAGATATTAAATTGGGTGCAGGAGTAAGGGAAGTTGGCGGTCTTTACATACTTGGTACCGAGCGTCATGAAGCAAGAAGAATCGATAGGCAATTAAGAGGAAGAGCTGGAAGACAGGGCGATCCTGGTTCATCAAAATTCTTTATTTCGCTTGAAGATGATTTAATGCGCTTATTCAGCGGAGATAGAATTACAAATGTTATGGGCCGGCTCGGAATGGAAGAAGGCGAAGCAATTCAGCATCCGCTTATTAGTAAATCTGTTGAACGTGCTCAAAAGAAAGTTGAAGAGAATAACTTTGCAATACGTAAAAGACTTCTTGAATTTGATAATGTAATGAACCAGCAGCGCGAAGTTATTTATTCAAGAAGGAGGCAAGCACTTGAAGGGGAACGTTTAAAAGGTGAAATATTCGAATACCTTGAAGAGCTGATTGATAGTGTACTCGATAAATATTATGATGATGCAAATATTGAAAAGATACATGATGAGATTCTTCAATACCTGCTTGTTGATTTTAGGGTTGAACCGGAAGCATTCGAAAAATTAGGTAAGGATGGTATAAAAGAAAAATTACTCGAGGCATCAAGAGATTTCTATAATAAAAAAGAAGAGATGATTGGTAATGAATTGATGTCGCGTTTAGAAAGATTTGCCGTGCTTTCTGTTATTGATGAGAAATGGAAAGAACATTTAAGAGAAATGGATGATCTTAAGGAAGGTATAGGATTAAGAGCTTATGGACAGAAAGATCCTCTGCTGGAATACAAAGGAGAAGCATATAATCTTTTTGTTCAGCTGCTTGAGCATATCCGTAACGAAGTAGTATCATTCTGCTTTAAGTTCTGGCCACAAGCACCGGCAGAAGTTCAGGGAAGAAAACCTGCTCCGGCTCAAAGAATGAGAACTATTAAAGATACAACCGATAATCTTGGTCTTAAACCTCAATCTCTTGAAGGTGAAGGTGCCCATCGTGGCAAACAACAGCCAATAAAAGTAGAACAAAAAGTTGGTAGAAATGACCCCTGCCCTTGCGGTAGTGGAAAAAAATACAAAAATTGCCACGGTAATATTTCTTAACACCGAGGATTGAATGAAAAAGATTGAAGCTATTATACGACCGTTCAAACTGGACGAAGTTAAAGAAGCTCTTCTCGAAGCCGGTATAAGAGGTATGACAATTAATGAAGTTCGTGGATACGGTAGGCAAAAAGGTCATAAAGAAACTTACCGCGGTAGCGAATATCAAATTGAATTCGTTCCTAAAATTAAAATAGAAGTTGTAGTTGATGACTCAATTTCGGAAAAAGTTATTGATGCAATTCTTTTAACAGCTAAAACCGGACAGGTCGGTGACGGAAAAATTTTCATTTCGGATGTTTCTGATGTTATCAGAATAAGAACCGATGAATCCGGGCCCGAAGCATTATAATCATTAAAATAGGTGAGCGTATAGTTCTTTTTTACGATCATTACTAACAAATAATAAGAATACCATGCGTTCCACAAAAAAATTTTTTGTCCCGGTTGCCCTGGCTTTTTTATTTCTTTTTAACAGCTGCGGTCTTTGGCGGGATTTTACAACTTATTTCAATACATATTATAATGCTAAAACATTATTCGATCAGCTTGAAGAAGAAATTCTAAGTCAGAAAAAAGATCCATTTGAGTTCAGAGAGAGTTCTACGCCAACTGGACAGAGCCAATCACAACCTTATCAACAACAGCAATATCAGCAGCAGCAACAATTTCAGCAGCCGCAATTCCAGCAACAACAGCAGTTCCAGAATGTGCAGCAGACGCAAATCACTCAGCAATTTCCATCTCAAAGAAGTGCGGTTCCGGCAATGTCTATGGTTCAAATAAAACAGGAACTCACAAGAGTTATAGAAAAGTGTTCCAGGATCCTTCAATTCCACAAAGAATCTTCTTATGTTGATGATGCACTTTTTATAACCGGCAAATCTTTTTATTATCAACAGGAATATGCAAGTGCACAGAGAAAATTTTTAGAATTAGCCTCACTTCAGGAATCCTCTTATCAATTAGAAAATAAACTATGGCTTGCAAAAACATATTTACAACTCAGGAGTTTTGATGAAGGACTCGCTTTAATTGATGAAGTGAAGAATGAATCGATTGCCGCTAAAAAAGAAAAATTGTTGATTGATGCATCGATTACTCTTATTGGATTTTATCTTTTTAGAGAGGAAAACAGCAAGGCAATTGATGAATGCAACTGGCTCCTTGGTAAAATTGATGATGATGAAATTAGTGCACTATTGTCATTTCAGCTTGGTAAGATTAACCTTAAGATTGGAAATGAGGAAGAAGCTCTAAACGCTTTTGCTTCCGTTCTAAAATACTCGCCAACCTTCGAGATTGAATTTGAAAGCAGAATTGAACATGCACGGCTTCTTAAACAGTTGGGCAGAATAGATGAAAGCGAAGAAAAATTAGTTGATTTAAGAGATCGGGGAAAGTTTAATACTCAAAGGGATCGTATCCTTGTTGAACTTGGACAGGTTTATTACGATAAAAATCAGTATGAAAAAGCTGTTAAACTTTTTAAAGAAGTCGATTCAACTTACAAATTTAATCCTACTTCTGGAATGGCAAGTTTTAAACTGGGTGAAATTTATGAACGTCATTACAGGGATTACGACAGCTCATTAAAATATTATAGCAAAGCTACTTCATCATTTGTTGAGCGTGATATTAAAGCAAAAGCAAATGACCGTGCCCGGAATTTTGACCGGTATTTCAGTCTTAAGAAAACTATTGCGGATCTTAATACACAGTTTACTTATATAAAACAACCGGAGAAATTTTTACGGGATTCCATAGATTATGATATAGCATTTAAGGAGTTTACAGAAGAGAACAGAAGAAAATCCGAAATGCTTCAGGCAAATCTTCAGACACAGCAAGTTAATTTTGAACAGCGACAGATACCCCAGCAAAATCCCCAACAGGATTTACTAAATCAAACCAAACAAAAGGAAGAAGTTAAACTTGCAATGTTGATATCACTTGGAAAAGTACAGAAACCATCACGCCCTCAAATCTCCATCGATTCACTTGGTACTCTGCTCTCACAAAATTATTATAACCTTGGAAGCCACTTTTTCTCCGAAATGGATGTTCCGGATTCGGCTTACTACTATTTCAAATTTATTCTGGATGAATATCCACAAAAACCCAATACACCACAGACACTGTTTGCACTTGGTACTTATTACGAAACAATTAACGAAAAACAGAAAGCTGATAGCCTTTACAAAATTATTTTTGAGGATTATTCTAAGTCGGGCCTTTATACAGAAGCCGGTAAGAAACTCGGACTTATTAAAGAGGAAGTTAAAAAAACTGTTGTAGCAACGGCTGATCCGGCAGAACCTCTTTACATAGCTGCAGAAGAAAAATATTATAGTAAAGAATTCCGTGATGCTATTAAAGCTTTTAGGGAAATTTATTTAAATAATCCTGAATCTTCCTATGCACCCAAGTCAATATACTATATCGGATTAATTCATGAAGAGCTTAAGGAATATGATTCATCTGCTTTTTATTATGGAATTCTATCGACTAAGGAATATGCTGCTACACCTTTAGGTAAAGCTGTTTTTGCCAAGTATAGTGAATATAAAAATGAGAAGGACAGGATTGAAAGAGAAGAACAACTGAAACGGGATTCTGAAAATCTAAAAAAACTAGAAGAGCAAAAACCTGTTGAGAACGATTCAACAAAAATTAAACAAAAGGAAATTATTCCCCCGGTTGAAAAAGATGATATCCCGATTAGAAAATTGAGAGCTGATTCCCTTAAAAGTAGATCGGACTTAAAGCCGGAAAGCGACACACTAAAACCTAAACCTGATACTTTACTTAAAAGAACAGATCAGAAATTCGAAACGGATTCATTGAAGGAAAGGGCTGATTCACTTAAAAAAAAGATCCTTTAATCAATCTCTAAAAATTTCTTTACCAGATGAACCGCAAAAAAGTTCTTGAATTAATTGAGATGGGGGAGGGATTGCATGTTGAATACAAACAGAGATTCTCTACCCACGAAAAAATTGCTAAAAGTATAATTGCATTTGCAAATACAAGCGGCGGCGTTATACTTATTGGTGTTGATGACGATAAGTCAATTTACGGAATTGCCAGCGAAAAGAGTGATACCGAACTTGTAAATGAAACAGCAGTAAAATATTGTGCCCCTCCGGTTGTTTGCAATATCTATTCTTACGAAATAGAAAACAAAGAAGTGATGGCCGTTGAAATTCCCGAATCGGGAAATAAACCGCATAGAATTCAGGATTATAAATCCAGTCTCGACTTAAATACCGCACAGGTTTATGTACGTGTTAATGATAAAAGTGTTTTTGCCAGCAAAGAAATGATTAAACTTCTTCAAACAGAGCAATCAAAAAAATCTCTTGTAAATTATTCTGTTGGTAAAAATGAGAAAATTGTTTTTGAGTATCTCGAAAAAAATGAAAAGATTTCCGTTAAAGAACTGAGTAAGATTGCCAATATATCAGACCGACGTGCATCAAGGACATTAATTAAGCTTGTTAGAGCTAATTTACTTCTAATTCATGTTAAGGATAACGGGGAGAATTATTTTACTTCTGTAGTTTGATTTTACTTACCTGTAATTTTTTCTACTCTTTGTCTCCCGAAAACTGTCCCTAAGAAAAAGATCAGTTTTAGAACTAAATATGTTTATTTTATTCTGGCACGCAATTGGCTGGAAGTTATAATTAAGTCATTTCCAAAAATATCAGTTGACTTTTATCAAATTTATAATAGTTTTGAATTGAGCTTCAATTTAACAATGTAATTTTGG
>JAGXSM010000283.1 GCA_018333725.1 Melioribacter sp.
ATCAGTAAGCTTACGCTACGTTAATGGAATACTGGAAACAGGGGCAACACGCGGGGATGGAACCACCGGAGAAGAAATAACAAATAATATCAAAACAATTAGAACTATTCCTTTATCAATAAAACCAAAACAGAAGTTTAATATTTCTGAATTAGAAGTCCGCGGCGAAATCTATATGGAATTGGATCAATTCAAAAAATTGAATGAAGAGAGGGAATTAAACGGTGAAAAAACATTTGCTAATCCCCGCAATTCTACTGCAGGTACAATAAAGTTATTAGACCCAAAACAGGTTGCCCGCCGACCGCTTAAAATATTCACTTACTATTTGTATTCGGATGCAGAGGAGTTATCAACACATCTTAACAATTTGGAATTATTAAAAGAACTTGGTTTTCGTGTAAATGAAAATTACCGTCTTTGTAAATCGATAGGCGATGTAATTAATTTTTGTAATGAATGGGAAGATAAAAGAGATAAATTACCTTACGAAATTGACGGTGTTGTTGTAAAAGTAAATTCACTTAAACAACAAAAAATATTAGGAAGCATTGCAAAATCACCTCGATGGGCAATAGCATTCAAATTCAAAGCTAAACAAGCGATAACCAGACTTCACAAAATTACCTGGCAAGTTGGTAGAACGGGAACACTAACACCTGTTGCAGAACTTGAACCGGTTTTTCTTGCCGGCTCAACAATTAGCCGCGCTACTCTACATAATTTTGATGAGATTAAAAGAAAAGATATACGCGAAGGAGACCGGGTAATAATTGAAAAGGGTGGCGATGTTATTCCTAAAGTTGTTTCCGTTGATATTGAAAATAGAGCACCCGGACTCAAAGCAGTAATTCCACCAAATAAATGTCCTGTGTGCCAATCGAAGCTATCACAACCAGAAAATGAAGTTGCTATTTATTGCGAAAATTATTCCTGTCCGGCACAGGTAAAAGGAAGAATTACACATTTTGCATCGCGCGGAGCGATGGATATTGTTGGACTTGGTGATTCTCTCATCAATTTATTTGTCGATTTAGGTTACCTGAAAAGTTATGCAGACATTTATGACTTGAAAAACAAAAAAGATGAGTTAATTAAAATAGAACGGCTTGGTGAAAAGAGTATTAGTAATTTATTAAATGCTATTGAAGAAAGTAAGAAACGTTCTTTCGATAGAGTCCTTTTTGCATTAGGAATTAGATATGTTGGGGCTGGAGCTGCTAAAAAATTAGCAGAGCATTTTTTAACAATTGAAAATTTAGTACAAGCTAAAATTGAAGAGATTGAGGAAGTATCGGAAATTGGGCCGAGTATTAGTAATAGTATAAAGCGGTTCTTAGCGGATAAACATAATACACAAATAATTAACCGGCTTACAAAATCCGGTGTAATATTTGCACTGGAAAAGAGAAATAAGATTTCGGAAAAACTAAGAGATAAAACATTTATACTTACCGGTACACTGTCGTCAATGTCCCGAGAAGATGCCAAAGAAAAAATTATTGCAAATGGCGGTGTTGTTGTATCTTCTGTAAGTAAGAATACGGATTTTGTTGTTGTGGGTGAAAGTCCCGGTTCAAAATTCGACAAAGCTCAAAAGCTTGGTATAAAAATAATTAGCGAAGAAGAATTTCTAGATATGATCGGGAATAAATAAATGTTCGAGAAAATTAAATTCAACTTAGCACATTACCTTATCCGTAAAAAATATCTGGTTATAAAAAGTGTTCCGGTCACATTCAACGGAATCCTATCTAACAGTTCAACATTTTTTATTATAATGCCCGGCGATCCGGTAGAGTTTTCAAAGAGTACCATGCTTATAATATTTTTGCTGGAAAAGCACAAAGTTGTAACAGTTTTATTGGACGAGAGTAAATTGGATTTAATTTCGGGAAAGGAAGATGTGACTTTCATAAAATATATGGATGAAACCAAAAGCAGATTAAATCTACCGGTTAAACCATTTGTTAGGATGCTTCAGAGTAAAGAATTTGATGTTGTTATGGATTTGAACAGATCTTCAGATGTCTTTTCAACTGCAGTGGCTAATATTGTTAAATCTAAGGTAAAAGTAGGATTTGAACAGCAAAAGACAGACGATTACTATGATATAAGGATTGTTAATTCCAACCAGGACCCTGACCTGATTTATACGAATTACATTAATTTTTTAAAGATGTTTTAGGCACCATCTTTTAAGTAATCAAATGAATTTGTAGATTGTAGTTGAAAAAAATTAGAAATGGCGTTTAGATGAGCGAAAATATCAATTTCGAACTAAAAAGGATGGGGGATATTACCGTATTTAAGTTAAATGAAAAACGGTTCGATGCCTCAATTGCCGGTTTTGTTAAAGGCGAATTTACTATCCTAATGCATACAGACGAGGTTAAAAAACTTATAATTGACCTTTCGGAAGTGGACTATTGTGATAGTTCTGGATTGAGCGCCATATTATTAGCTTTCCGTATATTACAATCGAATGAGGGGCAAATTAGAATTGCTTCTCCAACAAAAAATGTTAGAACGCTAATTGAAATCTCTCAACTTGATAGGGTCTTAAAAATTTGTAATTCCGTTGATGACGCCATTAAGGATCTGGAAAATATTTAGTTCTGTTAATTATCATGTTATGCTTATTGTCTTTCCCTGAATTTTTTTTCTTTTCTATCATTTTTCCTTCTTACAAAAGATATTTTAAATAAATACTGGTCAATTTTTTTGTTAATTATAGTATGATTTCAAAAGAAGTTTTAAAGAGAATTCAACTTGTAGTTTTTGATCTGGACGGCACAATCCTGGATGATACTGGAAATCTAGATCCCGATACTGTTGTGCTTGTAAAAAAGTTGAAAGAACTTGGAGTTAAGTTTTCAATTGCAACCGGAAGATTACATAGTGCAACTGTAAGTTATGCTCAAACACTTTCTATAGATGAACCCATAATTTCGCTGGATGGTACTTTAATAAAAAATCATCTTATTGATAAAATTATCTATCAATCAGCCATACCGGAAAAGATAGTTGCAAAAGCAATTTCACTTGCCGATCGATATTTCCTGAAAATAGCTCTTTGTCATGGCGATGCAATTTACTATACAGAGGAAAATTCGTTAATCCCAAATCTACTTGAAAAGTTCGGAGCCAAATACGAGATGGTTAATTCATACCACGGGATAATTAACAATACACTGGAAATTGTTATGACAAGCGATTATAGCAATATGCTTAGACAGGCTTCAAACAAATTATCTTTCCCTTTTACTTTTGGTGTAAGATCATCATTTTATAAGTCGCAAAGTCACGGCGGTATTTATTATCTTGAAGTTAGAAAAATGGGCTCTAATAAGGGGGACGCGCTTAAAAAACTTTGTAAGTATTCTCATGTAAAAATTAAACATGCTGCTGTGTTAGGTGATTGGTATAATGATAAATCATTATTCGAAACAGACGCATTGAAAATTGCTGTTGCTAATTCAGTACCGGAAATTAAAAGATTATCCGATATGATAACAAAGAATACTAATAATGAAGGCGGGGTGAACGAATTCTTAAAGTTATTACTTAAATCAAAAAGTTGATTCTAATGAACCAGAATAAAGCAGCAAAACTTAAACAGAGTTTAAGAATAAAATTTCTTATAATTCTTTCGACCATTGTTTTGATAGTAATGATGTTTCCCCGGGGAGAATCAATTGAATCCGAGGTTACGATTGGTTCTGTATGGATTCAGGATGATTTAATTGCATCAACAACTTTCGAAATTCTTAAAAGCAATGATATTTTTGAAAAAGAGAGGCTGCAAGCAGCAAGTCGTGTTCAACCGATATTCTTAAGAGATAATAGCGCCGCGTCCATAAGCATCGATTCAATCAAAAAGTATAATTCACTCATTCCCAGACTTGTTTCTGCAAAACAAAAAAATGAAGAATTATCTCATAATACTTTTCTTAGTGATAATTCATTTAATATTTTTGTTCAATTTAAGAACAAACCGGCAACTTTTAAGAATATTAAAACATATTCGCTTACAGAAATATTACGGTTATCTAAAGAAATCTTAGATAGAATTTATCAAAGAGGGTTGTTAAATCTTTCTTACAAGGAAATAAACAAGGATAGTATTTCAGTAAGGGACGGAAAATTTGAACGTGTCTTTCCTAAAACACTCTATCTTGATAGGGAAAGCGCTAATGATTACCTAAACAATCTTCTTAAAATAAATATTGGTGATAATTCCGAAATAAATGAAGCACTCACAGAATATATTTCCTTTTTCTTACGACCTAATATTATTTACAGTTATGAATTAACAGATGCTGCTATACGGAACGCTAAAGATAGAGTTCCTCGTAATATCGGAATTGTAAACGAGAATGAAAGAATAATTGCCAAGCACGATAGAATAACTCCGGAGGTTAAGTTAAAGATTGATTCGTACCGGATAGCAAAAGGTGAAGAAATTAGTTTCTGGTCTAATATTACCCAGGGCGTTGGTAAATTTATTCACATATTAATTATCCTTCTGCTGCTTATCATTTATATCTATCTGTTCCGCAAAAGAATATTTAATGACAACCTTAAAATACTACTGATTGCAATTATTATTCTCTTCATCAGTTTCCTAACATACCTTATTTACTCTCTGAATGTATCTGCACCCGTTGAATTACTGGTTGTTGTTCCGGTTGCTTCAATGCTTCTAACAATTATATTCGATTCACGAATCGGGTTTTACGGAACAGTTGTTATAGCACTTATTGTCGGCGGATTAAGAGGAAATGACTATGCCTTCGCATTAATGAATATTGTAGCCGGTGGGCTTGCGGCATATACAGTTAGGGACATTAAAAACAGAACGCAGATCTTTAGATCTTTCTTCTATATTCTTATTGGCTATGTTGTTAGTATAGTTGCATTCAGTCTGGAACGTTTCGCATCATTCGACCAGATGTTAATAAGCTTTGCGTTTGCTACTTCCAATGCTCTTATAAGTCCTGTTTTTACTTATGGCTTAATTATCTTTATCGAAAGGATATTCAATATAACCACCGACTTAACGTTGCTTGAACTAACTGATTTTAATCATCCTCTATTAAGAGATTTAGCGCATAAAGCTCCCGGCACATTTAATCATTCTATGTTTCTTGGAACGATTGCAGAAACAACTGCAGAGACAATTGGAGCAAATCCAATATTAGCAAGGGTTGGCGCATATTATCATGATATAGGAAAATCTTTAGACCCGGAAAGTTTTGTTGAAAATCAGATTAATTCCGGAAATATTCATGAAACTTTAACTCCACAGCAAAGTGTAGAATTAATTCGTAACCATGTAAGTAAAGGAATAGAGATTGCAGAAAAGAACGGGCTGCCAAAAGAAGTAATCGAATTTATCCCGATGCACCACGGAACTATGATAATAACCTATTTCTATGAGAAGGCAAAACAACTTTATGGCGAAGACCACATTGAAATTAATGATTACCGTTATATGGGGCCCAAACCTAATACCAGGGAAACCGCTCTTCTAATGCTTGCAGATGCTTGCGAATCTACCGTACGATCCTTAGCAGAGAGCGATTCGCAGAAAGTTGAGAACATAATTAATAACATTATTAGCGCGCGAATTGATGATGGACAGCTTGACGATGCGCCACTTACTTTTAAGGATATAAGCAAAATAAGAGAATCGTTTTACAAGATATTGATCGGTCAGCATCACAAACGAATCAGGTATCCTAATCAGGAAGAACTGGAATCCAGTAAGGAAGAAAAATAATTTTTATGGAAGAGTTCTTAAAAGAATATCTTACCATTTTACGTTTCGAGAAAAATCTCTCCGATAATACTATTAATTCTTATCAAAACGACATTAAAAATTTTTTATCATTCTGTAATACAAGCAATATAACCGACCTCAATAATATAAAGGCAAGCGATATTGCAAAATATTTTGAGCAGCAACGTTTACAGGGAAAAGATAGCTCTACATCTGCGCGTTATATGTCATCTATTAAAGGGTTCTTCGGTTATCTTCAGGATAATAATTACATTGAAATAAATCCAACCGATAAATTATTATCGGTTAAGAAATCCAGGAAATTACCCGCTGTCCTTTCATTTGAAGAAATCGAAAAAATTTTAAGTGCACCTAATACCAATGATTTAGCATCTCTTAGAGATAGAGCTATCCTGGAATTATTTTACTCATCCGGATTAAGAGTCTCTGAGCTGATAAACCTTAAAATAAACGATCTCTTCTTTAATGATGAGGTAATTCGTGTTCTTGGAAAAGGTTCGAAAGAAAGAATTGTACCTGTGGGAAGCAGTGCAATTAAATGGATTAACGAATACCTGATTAAAGCAAGACCATCATTTGAAAAGAAATCTAAAAGTCATCATTATGTTTTTCTGAATAAAAGAGGTTCAAAGTTATCAAGAATGTGGATCTGGAAAATTGTAAATAAGTATGCTTTAGATGCCGGTATAAAAAAAGAAATTCATCCGCATACATTCCGGCACTCTTTTGCTACTCATCTACTTGAAGGCGGAGCCGATTTGAGAGCTGTTCAGGAAATGCTTGGACATGCCGATATTTCAACAACACAGATCTATACTCATGTCAACCGTGAATATATTAAACAGGTTCATAAAGAACATCATCCAAGAGGTTGATGATATTATGCCGGTAAAGTATTGGAATATTTCTCTTGTTTTATCTCTGTTCATATTGATTAGCTGTGCTCCAGTTAAGAATGAAGATAAACCGGATGGCTATTCAATTTGTCTGGGTGAGTTCGTTAAATATGAAGATGCAGACCTATTCAAATCGAAATTGGATTTT
>JAGXSM010000284.1 GCA_018333725.1 Melioribacter sp.
TTATATGCGTCAGGATAAAATTGAAGAGTTACGTCATCTTGCAGAAAGAGCTCTTGCAACAGCACATATAGAAGCAAAGATTGCATGGGATAAAGGGGCAACCGAAGCAGAAATGAAACCTGCGCTGCAATTGATAAGACATGCACAATGGAGGTGGGATTGGGTAGCTGCTGCAAATGGTTTAGGATTCCACTCGCCAGTAGAAGCGATGAGAGTTCTCGGTACGTCAATACAGAAAGCCGAAGCAGCAAGAAGAGAGATAGCACTTGTTCTGGTTAAACATGGTGTTAGCTATCCGGTGGCTTTGCCTGATATATCCACTAAAGAAAAAGCCCAGAAATTTATTGGGCTTAATATGCAGGAACTTAAAGACGGAAAAAAAGAATTTTTGAAAACTACCGCGGTTGAATGGGATAAAAAAGCGAAGGAAAGACAGGGGACATTAATTAATTATTAATATGTTGTTTTTGTTCTGAAATAATAGTCGAGGAATAATTGTTTATGAAAAAAAATTTAATTGCTTTTCTAATGCTTGTTGCAATTACCGGGATTTTTGCACAAGAGAATTTGAAATTTACTGCACAGATACGACCACGTTTTGAAATTGATAATAAGGATTTCAAGTCATCGACACGAGCAAATACTTTTTCATTATTAAGAACGCGATTGGGATTATCATTTTCACCAGTTAAAAATTTAACCGGCTTTATTCAAATTCAGGATTCCAGGACGTTTGGAGAAGAGACATCAACTACAGCCAACATGAAAAATCTTGATTTACATCAAGCGTACTTCAAGATTGATAATCTGTTTGATTTGCCTTTTGATATAAAGCTTGGCCGGTTTGAAGCGATGTATGGTTCCGAAAGGTTCATCGGCACGGTTAACTGGAATAATGTCGGAAGATCATTCGATGGCGGGATTCTATCATTTAGAAGTGATAAAGTAAACATGGATCTTTTACTTGCGCGGGAGTTTGAAAAATATCTACCCGGTGATTCTACAGATCAAAATATTTATGCACTATTTATTGACTTGAATTTAATTCCATCGTATAAAATCCAACCATTTATAATTATGCAGAGGATGCAGCCAACAAACGTATTGAGTAGAACAACTCTGGGTGTAAATGTTAAAGGGAACCTGAATAAATTTAATCATGAAATTGATTTTGGTTACCAGTTAGGAACTATAACTTCCGGGGGCAGAGAACAGGATATAAGTGCTTATACATTCTCGTTTAACGGCGAGTATAATTTTGATGGTGAGATAAAACCAATATTAGGCGCACAAATAGATATTGCAAGCGGCGACAAAAATTCTAATGATAATAACTACAACGCCTACACTTCCTTATATGAAACAGGACATAAATTTTTCGGTTACATGGATTATTTTGTAAACTTTCCAAAGGATACATACGGATTGGGTATTATAGACCTTGTGGGCAAGATTGGAATTATGCCAATTAATGATTTGAAATTAAATTTGAATCTTCACCTCTTTAATTCTGTGAAAGATTTTTTGCTAGCGAACGGAACCAAAACAAATTCTTTCGGAACCGAAATAGACATTTTTGGTTCTTATAAATATAATAGCAATGTTACTTTTGAAGGTGGAGCTTCCTTCTTTTCTGCCGGTGATATATTTAAGGAAAAACGAGGGAAGGATACTGCTTCCTGGTTTTATCTGATGGCGGTTGTGAACTTCTAGTTTATTGTAATAAAATGATAAAGATTTTATTGAAGGGATGTGAATAACATCCCTTTTGTTTTTATGTTTGCCTATAAAAATTTTGTGATACAAATGAAAATAATTGCACTCGAAAAAGAAATTGAAAGTTTCGATCCTAAGGACTTTCAGACTCATTCTAAAGATGAAGCCATGCAAGTTTGGGAGCTGTATAAATCCGGCTTGATTCGCGAAATCTACTTTAGAGATGATAAAAACCTTTCTGTTTTGGTTTTAGAATGTAAAGACAAATCCGAAGCAAGGGAAATTCTTGATACACTGCCCATGGTCAAGAATAATTTAATCGATTTCGAAATTATTCCTCTTAAAGCTTATCCAGGATTTGAAAGATTATTCGAAAATCATAAATAAAAATTTTTGTGAGAATAGAAATGCAAGATGAAAATGATTTAGAATGTGAATTTTGCGGTGCTTCTGTAAAAGAGGATGATGATTTCTGTACCGAATGCGGAACTCTTTTTGCCGACTATATAAAATGTAAGAATCATCCGGATTTAGATGCCGAAGGTGTCTGTGTAATCTGCTGCGAACCTTACTGTAGTGAATGTGGGTTATTAGTAAATGATAAAACCTTTCTTTGCAAGCATCATAGTGAATATGAAATAATTGAAGGAAGAGCAAGAGTGTATGGTTCTCTTGATGATGTAGCTGTCTTGTATGCTAAATCGTGCCTGGAGCAGGAGGGTCTTCACCCGTTTCTTTACAGCAGGAGACGACCGGGTGGGAATCAACATATTAATTATACTCCTGATTTTTCAAATGATGATTATGATTGCCGAGGAGTAAATGAAACTAAAATTCTTCTCCCTGTTCAGGAAGCTATCGCAGCAGAAAATATTCTTCGCGAACTGAAAATAATTGATAATGATTAAAGCGATCTTTTGGGATAACGACGGAATTCTTGTAGATACCGAAAAACTCTACTATAAAGCTTCCAAGCTGACCTTTGCTAAAATTGGTATTGATTTAACCGACCAAATGTATGCAGAGTACTTTTTACGAAACTCTCACGGCACGTGGCATCTTGCTAAGAACCTTGGTCATAGCGACACTACAATTTCAGAATTAAGGAATGAAAGAAATAATTTATATAGCAAGCTGCTTGAATCAGAAATTGAGATAATTAAAGGAGCCGAAGAGGTTCTTAATCGATTATATGGTAAGTATAAAATGGGAATTGTTACAAGTTCTCGAAAAGATCATTTTGAATTAATACATAGACAGACTGGCTTTCTGAAATATTTTGATTTTGTTGTCACGAGTGAAGACGTAAAAAACACCAAACCAGATCCGGAGCCATACCTGAAAGCATTGGAAATATCCGGCATGAAAAAAGATGAATGTATTGTAGTTGAAGATTCCGAAAGGGGGCTTCGCTCAGCAATAGCTGCCGGGTTGAAATGCTACATCATACCAACCTCGCTTACTTTGAATTCAGACTTCTCCGGAGCAGAAAAGATTCTTAATAACATAAAAGAGATTCTTTCATTATTTTGACTTAGTGTTTTAAGAGGGAATCATTTCAGAAATATTAAAAGATTTGCACGCAGAGCACGCGGTGATAACGCAAAGCCCGCAGAGAATTATTTTTTTAACACAAAATGTGAAAAAAATGAAAAAGATAATTTTTGTATTTGCAACCGTCATTCTATCATTATCAACAACACAGGGTCAAACATTTACTATTTCAGGAGATCAATTTTTATTAGATGGAAAGCCGTTTAGAATTTTTTCCGGCGAGATGCACTACAACCGCATTCCAAAAGAATACTGGAAAGACCGTCTTACAAAACTTAAAGCTGCGGGCTTAAATACAGTGTGTACTTATGTTTTCTGGAATGAACATGAACCGGTTCCGGGTAAATTTAATTTTACTGGTAATCTGAATATTGCGGAATATATTCGTTTAGCATACTCACTCGGGTTAAAGGTTCTACTGCGTCCCGGTCCCTATGTTTGTTCTGAATGGGATTTGGGCGGACTTCCGGCATGGTTATTAAAGCAACCGGATATTAAACTGCGCTGTATGGATAAAAATTATATGGCTGCGGTTGAAAGATACATATTACGTCTCGGTGAAGAATTAAAAGATCTTCAAATTACTTATGGTGGACCAATTATAATGGTTCAGGTGGAAAATGAATATGGAAGTTATGGTAATGATAAAGAGTATTTAATTGAATTGAAGAAAATAATCCGTAAAGCCGGATTTGACCTTGAACTCTTTACATCAGACGGACCGGCGCACTATTTATTAGAGAGCGGAACACTTGATGATGTTGTACCTGTTGTTAACTTTGGCGGTAATCCTAAAAATGCTTTTGAGGAGCTTGATAAGTTCAGGAGTAATATTCCGCATATGTGCGGTGAATTCTGGTGCGGCTGG
>JAGXSM010000285.1 GCA_018333725.1 Melioribacter sp.
CAGGTAAAGACAAATAACATTCGCAATTAAAGCAAAAATTGATACGACGACCATTGTAAGAAAATCAGGAACTCTTTCAAGTCCAATAAACCTTCTGACTACTTCAATAAAGCCAAGGAGAGCAAGAATTATCTGGAAGAAACCGGCAGCTTTAGCAATATTTTTTTTAAGTGAAATTGTTCCGCCAACGGCAATTAATGCAAGTCCATATACTATTCCGTCGGCAAGCATATCAAGACTATCGGCAACAAGTCCCATAGAATTGGAAATAAATCCTGTTACAATTTCAATAAGGAAGAACAAAAAGTTTATTGTTAGAACAGCCCACAAAATTTTTCTTTCGGAATTATGTGCATCTGAGAAATCGGTATCTTCAGCTGAAGAAGTTGATAATAACGAAGTATCGAAATTAAGTGAATTTAATTCCTTAAAAATTTTTTCGTAACCATCCGAATGAATGACTGTAAGAATCCGTTTTGGAATATCAAACACCAGATTTTTTATTTCTATGATTCCTTCGAGCTTCATACGAATTATTTGTTCTTCGGAAGGACAATCCATCTTTGCAATTTTAAATGTTGTTTTCTGCATTCTCTAAAGGATTAGTTTATCAACTATTGATTAAAAACTGTGCGTTCCTTTTAATTCCATTTAGTTTAGCCCGCTTAACAGGACTTGTTTCGAACTTAGTTTTAAATTCTGTTGCATCACAATTTAGAATTTGACTCAGGTTGAGTTCTATTCCATTCAAAGGTTCAAATTCCTTCTCTCCGGTTACAGTAGAAAATTTATGATTCCAGGGACAAACATCCTGGCAGATATCGCAACCGAAGAGCCAGTTATCGAATTGACCTTTAAGCTCTTTATCGATTTCGCCTTTATTCTCAATAGTCTGATATGATATGCATCGCTCGCCATTAACAATATACTCTTCTACAATTGCACCGGTGGGACATGCATCAATGCAAGCTCTGCAAGTTCCGCAGTGGTCTGGAACTATTTTGCTGTAATCAAAATTATAATTTGTAATTATTGTTGCAAGAAATATCCAGCTCCCGATTTCTCTATTGATTACATTAGAATGTTTACCCAACCATCCGATTCCTGAACGAACCGCCCATGCTTTATCTATAACGGGACCAGTATCAACATAACTAATACTTTTGAAAGACGGATCGATCTGCTGCAAATATTCCTCGAGCAGTTCAAGCTTTTCCCACATAATTAAATGATAATCTTTGCCCCAGGCATATCTGGAAATTTTACCATAATCTTTTCGATTACTGTGATGATGATTGGTATAATAATTCATAGCAAGCGAGATAACACTTTTTGCTTCGGGGAGGATTAAAGTTACATCTTTACGCTTGTCTAAGTTACGGTTCATATAATCCATACCGGAGTGATAACCACGGTCCAGCCACTGTTGCAATTTCAGTGTCTCATCATTAAGAGGTTCTGCTTTCGCAAAACCAATCAGTTCAAAACCAAGTTCTTTTGCCTTTTCAATCACTATTTGGTTTGTAATTGCCAAGTATTACCACTTCAATTCTTTTTTTGTAACCTTAATAAAAATTTGATCGTTAATCACTTTCACTTCATAAGAATCCAATCCTTTTCTTCCCGGTGCAAGATTGCCATCCAATAAATTAAACTTCCAGCCGTGAACAGGACAGACTAACTGACCTTCTTCAATAAATCCTTCGTGCATAAGGTGTGTCTTCTGGTGGGGACAAATATTATTTAACGCATAAATGTCTCCATCGACTTTGAAAAGAGCAATTTCTACATCATCAATAAAAAATCTTTTGCCGATTTTTTCTTTCAAGTCGTTATAATTACAGACTTTCGTAAACCCTTCGATTGAATTAATCATGGCAGTTCTGTATAAACATCCTTAATAAAAAATCCTTTATCATTCTTTGTTATTGTTGCTGCAACGACTTCAGGATCATGTTCAAAAAAGAGAATCCAGTTTTCATCAATAGCTTGCGGATACAATTCTTTTTTTTCCTGGAGCGTAACAAGCGGCTGTAAATCATAACCCATTATATATGGAAGCGGAATATGAGAGGAGAACGGAAGAAGATCGCCGCAGTAAAGTAGTGTATTTGAGCCATCGGATATCTTTACCATTTGCTGGGCAAATGTATGTCCATTGATTATCTTAAAATCAAATTCATCGTCAACCTTATAATCCTTATCAACAAGTTTTAAAAGACCATTCTCAAGTATTGGTACAAATCTATTTTGAACAAAGCTTGCCCGATCCCTATCCGACGGATTAACCGCCCACTCATAATGTTCCTTTTGTACATAATAGTTTGCATTTGGAAATGATGGTTCCCATTTACCATTTACGAGAGTAGTTGATCCACCGGTGTGGTCGAAGTGAAGATGGGTTAGAATTACATCGGTAATTTCATCCTTGGTGATATTTAATTTTTTCAATGAATCTAAAAGAGTATTTTCAATTCTATCGAAGCGGTAAATTGATTTGAATTTATCATCCCAGAATTCACCAATTCCGGTATCAATCAAAATTTTCTGTTTACCATTTTCTAATAATAATGAACGGGCGCCGAGTGTAACTCTGTTTTGATCATCAGCCGGATTAAATTTTTGCCAGAGCGGTTTGGGAATTATTCCAAACATTGCACCACCGTCAAGTGCAAATGTTACTGTGTCTATTGCCGTAAGCTTATATTTTCCAATTTTCATTGTGCTTATTTTGTTTTTTATTGATAGATTTTACAGGGTTAATTTATGAACAAACATAATAAAATCATATGAAACGAAGAATTTTATTAACCATTGCATCCGTACTTACCGGTTTAATTATTTTATTAAGCGGTTGTACAAATTACCGGAATACCGGCACTGCTTATGAAACAGAACTTAAGGTAATGACGTTCAATATCAGGTATGGAACTGCAGATGATGGAGAAAATAGCTGGAAATACCGTAAAGAGATTGTAATTGAAGTGATAAGAGAGGCGAACCCGGATCTGCTTTCTTTACAGGAGGCACTCGATTTCCAGATTAGCGAAATACTTGATGAATTACCCGGGTATTCATATCTGGGTGTTGGAAGAGACGACGGAAAAACTAAGGGAGAATATTCAGCAGTCTTTTATGCCAAAGACAGGTTTATTATTGATACGACCGAGACATTCTGGTTTTCTGACACACCTAAACTTCCAGGATCAATTACATGGGAAGCTGCTTTACCAAGAATTTGTTCGTGGGGACTACTATTTGATAAGTTCAGCAAAAAACAAATGTATGTGTACAATATTCATCTGGATCATCAATCGCAAGCATCGCGCGAGAAAAGTACTGAAATGTTGATTAGAAAGATTCAATCAGGTAAAATGAATCTTCCTGTTGTAGTAACCGGCGATTTTAATTGCGGTGATAAAAATCAGGCTATTCAGAATTTAATTTCATCTGGCTTAACAGATACTTACCGGAAATTAATTCCGCCGAAACCAGATGAAGGAACATTTAACGGTTTTAAGGGTGATCGGTCAGGTGAAAAGATCGATTTTATTTTTGTTAATAATGAATTTGAAATTCTTTCAGCAAAAATTGATTATACTAATAGAGATGGAAAATTTCCCTCGGATCATTTTCCGGTAATTGCTGTAGTAAAGTACAAATAAAAAAGCCCCGTTAAACGGGGCATGAAACTAATGATAAACAATAAGAATATTCTTTCTATTAATTTATCTTCCTATTCCATCTAAATATTCTTTCCTTTTCAAGAGAGTATCTTTATCCTCAACGTGTTTTGGATCCGGAACACAGCAGTCAACAGGACAAACAGCAGCACATTGAGGTTCATCATGAAATCCGACACACTCAGTACATTTATCGGGAACGATATAAAAAAAGTCTTTAGAGAAAAATCCTTCTGCACCGGATGGAGCAGCGTCACCTTCTCCATAATGATTACCGGCTAATTCCCATTGAGCTCCACCTTCATAAATTGCTGTATTAGGGCATTCGGGTTCACATGCACCGCAATTAATACATTCATCTGTTATCATTATAGCCATATTAATTCTCCTAGATTAGTGAAAAATTGTTTAGTTAAATTTTATTGTCGGTATTTTTCCAACGTCTATTTCGTTTGATGGATTTGAAAAATAACTTTCTAATTCTTTTATAAGACAATTAATTTTATTTTTTAGATCTGCCAAATCTAAATTGTAATAAGAAGGAAGGTAATCATTAAGCTTAAGAATTCCTTTGTTCAGCTGATTCAAAGCACCGGAATAATTATTGCAAGTCAAATGATAACATCCAACCGAAACTTGAATCAATCCCTGGAAAAACTTCCTGTCCTCTCGATTACAATCAGCCCACAGTCCCTCAAAAAAATCGTGAGCCAGATAGAAATCGGCATTGTTAAAGTAATTAATTCCTGTAGAAATATCTTTCAAAACTGATGAAATAATACTAAAAGAAGAGAATAACTTCAAGCCATATTAAATTAATTATGGAATAAATTACCAGCTTCCGCTTGCTCCGCCACCACC
>JAGXSM010000286.1 GCA_018333725.1 Melioribacter sp.
TTATATAACTCAACAAAATATTCAAGTTTACCCGCAGAAGGTTGTTTGGGAAGAAATGCTGTTAAAGTATCGTTACCGGTCATTTCAACACGGTTATATTCTTTATCGAACTTGTATTTCCGCCAGAATAAAACTCCTTTAACAGAATTATCATTTACTGCTAATGATACTTTACAATCCTCCGAAGTAGAATGACTCCTGTCGAATTTGTATTTAATCTCTTTTCCATCAAGTGTTACTTTGCCAGATAGCGGATAGGTAGGACCTGTCATTCTTTGAAATACTGCCGATGATGCTGTAATAATGAATGCAATTATCCAGAAGAGTACAATTTTTTTCATGTTGGATTCTTAATTATTGGGAAATTATGCCGCAACATAGGAAATGTTAGCATTTTGAACAATGGTTTTCGGATAAATTTGGTGTGATAGTAGAACTGGATTACGGATACTTGATACTAGATTCTTGATACTGGATGCTGAATTCTTAATCATACTCTTGCTCATGATCTATTGAAGCATCTGTTGTTTTTATTATTGAACCGCTTAAAATGCTTACACCAGACAGCCAATTCCTTGCGGCACGCACCAATTGACGATGGAGCAGAGAATGCGGCGTATTTACATGTATAATCGCAAAATAATGGGAAATCGAACTTAACTTTTTTTGACTTACCCGGTTTCATTTCTTAAGAGAGTTTGATAACAAACTTTATTATTTTTGACACGGTTCAAATCTAACTAAAAAAGGTGAAGTTTTGGAGAGAGAAAAATTTTTTTCTGAATCACTTAGAGAAAGTTCGCGTGTAAAATTAGAGATAGAAAAAAAATGTAAGGACGGAGTTTTTAAAGCTATTGATATAATGGTCAGCACATATAAAAATGGTAAAAAGGTTCTTCTATGCGGTAACGGAGGAAGCGCTGCCGATTGCCAGCATATAGCAACCGAATTAATGATCCGTTTAAGTCATGCTGTTAAACGACCCGCCCTACCCGCAATTGCACTTACAACCGACACCTCGAATCTAACCGCCGGCGGAAATGATATTGGTTTCGAAAATGTTTTTGCAAGAAGTATAGAAGGTCTTGGTAACGAAGGAGATGTTCTAATTGCAATCTCAACAAGCGGTAATTCCATTAATATCATTAAAGCGGTTGAAAAAGCCCACGAGAAAAAAATGAAGATAATTGCCTTTCTTGGAGGCAATGGTGGAAAGCTTAAAGATATGGTTGATCTGCCAATTGTAATTCCTTCATCAAATGTTCAGAGAATACAGGAAGGTCATATTACTATTGCTCATATAATATGTGAACAGGTTGAAAGAGAATTATTTCAGTAATTTTTTTTAATCTGATTGTTACTTAATTCTGATGTAGAGATACTTGTAAAACAAATTGAATAAATGAAATGGCTATTCCTACCTCAAGGACAAAAGATGCCGCAGAAATTATAATTGACGAAGAATTATGTAATGGATGCGGTCTTTGTGTCACCGTATGTAAAGATTTCAGTCTTGCAATAGAAAACAAAAAAGTAATCAAAACCACGAAACCTCTCTTCGGTTGTTTAGCATGTGGTCATTGCATGGCTATTTGTCCTACTGGCGCAATAACAATTGATGGAAGAACTCTTTCATCCAACGACTTATTCGACATTCCTGCAAAAGAAAGTATTGCAAACTATGAACAGATTTTAGCTCTGTTACAACGACGAAGAAGTATAAGAGAATTTAAGGATAAGAATGTTGAGCCTGATCTGATCGAAAAAATATTAACAGCAGCAAAAACATGTCCAATGGGTCTCCCCCCTTCCGATGTTAACACTCTCGTTCTAAATGGAAAGGAAGCGACAAGAGCTTTTGCAAAAGACTTTTCCGTTTATCTTAAAAGTTTACGGTTTATGACTAATAAATTATTTCTTGCATTGATGCGTCCTTTCTGGGGAAAGGAGAATGATGAACTCTTTAAAAACTTTATAGATCCGCTTTTCTATGCTTACATTGATGAAATGGATAAGGGAAATAATCACATACTTTATGATGCACCTGTGGCAATGTATTTTTATGGCTCACCATATTCCGATCCGGCCGATCCTGTTATAGCTGCTACTTATTCTATGATTGCTGCTGAATCTCTCGGACTTGGCACTTGTATTATTGGCGGGATTCACCCTTTTATTCAAAGCGGGAAAAGAGCAAAAAAATTCAGAGAAGCTCATGGAATTAAATTCAAAAGCAAGGAAGGATTATTTTTAATAATCGGTTATCCAGCAGTAAAATATAAAAAAGGAATAAACAGGACCTTTGCTTCGATTGAATGGATAAACTAAAGAAATCACTAAACAATTAATTTATTGCTTCTATTCATTAATTCTCGTTTAATACCACAGTTAAAAATCTCATTATTTTTTTTATTTTAGCTACGGTTATTAATAAACTTAGGTGTAAAAAAATGACAGCAAATTTCGATATGATAAAGGGAGTTTATTCTCAAATCAAAAAAAAGGTTGAAAATGCGTGTAAAGTTGTTGGCCGACCGATGACATACGCAGAGAAAATTCTTTATGCACATTTATGGGATCCGGCAAAGAAACCATTAAACAGAGGAAAAGATTTTGCAGATTTCAAATTAGACCGCGTTGCTATGCAGGACGCAACAGCTCAAATGGCATTATTACAATTTATGCACGCCGGAAGAAAAACATCTGCTGTTCCAGCAACTGCACACGCAGATCATCTCATCGTTGCTCAGAGCGGTTCGGAAGAGGATTTACAGAGAGCAATTGAAGAGAATAAAGAGGTTTACGAATTCCTCGAAAGTATCTGTAAGAAATACGGTGTTGGATTCTGGCGGCCTGGTGCAGGAATTATTCATCAAGTTATTTTAGAGAACTATGCATTCCCCGGCGGAATGATGATCGGTTCTGATTCTCATACTCCTAATGCCGGCGGACTTGGAATGATTGCAATTGGTGTCGGAGGTGCGGATGTAGTTGATGTTATGGCCGGTATGCCATGGGAATTAAAATGGCCTAAATTAATCGGTGTTAAACTTACCGGAAGACTCTCCGGATGGACTTCACCCAAAGATGTTATTCTTAAAGTTGCCGGATTATTAACTGTTAAGGGCGGAACAGGTGCAATTGTTGAATATTTTGGTGAAGGAGCTAAATCAATTTCATGTACCGGCAAAGGAACTATTTGTAATATGGGTGCAGAAGTAGGTGCAACAACATCAATTTTTGCATTCGATGAAAGTATGTCCCGCTACTTAAGAAAAACAGACCGCTCTGATGCTGCAGAGCTTGCAGAAAAATTAGCAGACGTTCTAAAAGCTGACGACGAAGTATATGCACATCCGGAACTATACTTCGATCAGCTAATCGAAATTAACCTTAATGAATTAGAACCGCATATTAACGGTCCATTTACACCGGACTTAGCTCATCCGGTTTCCAAAATGAAAGAAGCTGTATTACAAAATAATTATCCCGAAAAAATAAGTGTTGCCCTTATAGGTAGCTGTACAAATTCCAGCTACGAAGACATTGACCGTTCAGCAAACATTGCACGTCAAGCACTTTCAAAAGGGTTGAAAGCTAAAACACAATTCACAATTACACCCGGTTCCGAACAGGTTCGCGCTACAATTCAGAGAGACGGACAACTTCAAACGCTTACAGAATTCGGCGGACAAGTTCTTGCAAATGCGTGCGGTCCGTGCATCGGAATGTGGAAACGAATGGATATTAAAACCGGTGAACGGAATACAATTATTAACTCCTTCAATAGAAATTTTGCAAAGAGAAATGATAACAATCCGGAAACATTATCATTCGTTGCAAGTCCGGAGATTGTTACGGCACTTGCTATCTCCGGTTCATTATCATTCAATCCGGAAACAGATTATATAGTAAATGAAAATGGCGAACATGTAAAACTTGATCCTCCTTACGGAGATGAACTGCCGTTAAGAGGATTCGAAAAGGACACTAAAGGATTTCTCGCACCGGTTAAAGATGGATATAAGACAGAAGTTAAAATTGATCCGGATAGCGAGCGTCTGCAATTCCTTGAACCATTCAAACCATGGGATGGTAAGGACTATACTTCTTTAGCATTGCTGCTTAAAGTAAAAGGTAAATGTACAACAGACCATATCTCCCCGGCGGGAAGCTGGTTGAAGTACCGCGGTCATCTCGATAACATTTCAAGGAATATGTTTCTTGGGGCAATTAATGCTTTTAATGGAAATGCCGGCGAAGCGAAGAATCAATTAACAGAGTTTTATCAACCCGTTCACGAAGTAGCACGTGAATACAAAGAACAGGGTATCGGATGGATTGTTGTTGGTGATGAAAATTATGGCGAAGGTTCATCACGCGAACATGCGGCAATGGAACCAAGATTCTTAGGTGGTAAAGCAATAATTACCAAATCATTTGCTCGTATTCATGAAACAAATCTTAAGAAACAGGGAATGCTTCCGTTAACATTTGCTGATCCCAATGATTACGACAAGATACAGGAAGACGATACATTTAATTTAATCGGATTGAAAGAATTTGCGCCGGGCAAACAACTAAAGTTAGTCGTTAAACATAGTGACGGTTCAACAGACGAAATCTGGCTTAATCATTCTTTTAATGCCGGACAAATAGAATGGTTCAAAGCAGGAAGCGCTCTTAATCTTATTGCTTCAAGTATGAAGAAGAAAGAAGTAAAAGGGAAGAAGAAAGAAATAAAAGGAAAGAAGAAAGAAATAAAAGGAAAGAAGAAAAGAAGGAATGAAGAAAAAACCAGTAAGAAAAAAATTGTAAAGAAAAGTACAAAGCCGAAGAAGAAAGCTGCTTCTAAAAAACCAGTTAAGAAAATAACACGCAAACATGTTAAAAAAACAGCTAGGAAAATTGTAAAGAAATCATCTGTTAAAAAGGTTGTTAAGAAAAAAGCGAAAAAAGTTATGAAGAAAACCGGTAAGAAAAAATAATCACCATAAGAGAGTTTGGATTCGGGTGTGTAAATAATTTTGTGTAAATGGTTAATGCAAAACCTGAAGCTAAGCGAAGTGAGGCGTAGCCGAACGAAGCTTAGCTTCTCGAAAATTGACCTTTTGGAGGTCGAAAATTGTTAACAAAATCATTAACCATAAGAAAGGAATTACACAATGGGACTTACACCAGAGATGATCGAGCAACTCAAAGCCGATCTAAAAATAGCCAGAACCTATCAAGACTTAATGGGAGAAAGTGG
>JAGXSM010000287.1 GCA_018333725.1 Melioribacter sp.
CATCCTTCTTCAACAGCGATGTAATCGGGAGTCATTACCCTACCAATACTATTTTCCGGGTATCCGAGTAATTGCTGTGCAATTTTTCTTTCGGATGGAGATAAGTATGTAAGTAACTGCTTAACGACATTTGGAGGCATCTCTTCAAAGAGCGCAGTTCTGTCGTCGGGCGACATTTCGTTTAGTATTTCTGCAAAGTTTTCTTTACTTAATGAATGGATAAGATTCGATTGAGTATCAAAATCGAGATACTCAAAAACGTCTGCTGCTAATTCTTTATGAAGAAGTCTGAATAAAAGGGTTTGCTCTTCTTCTTCGATTGAATAGATAAGATCCGCAAGATCTGCCGGAGTCCAGTCAAGAAGGACGTCTTTTAGTTCTACAAAATTTTTTTCTTTTATCAATTCGATAATTTCTGGTTTGACAAGCTGGGAGAGCATGCGATCCTCCTTCTAAACTGCGAGGTTTGAAAAAATTCTATAAAGAAACGGGACAAAAATATTATAAAACCGGTAAATAGCATAAAGGAAAATGTTTGAGAACGTTTTTAAATGTCAGGATTATTTTAAATAAAATTGAAAAGCCAGCGACGATATAAAATAAAAAAGCCGTTCAACATATTCTGAAGAACGGCTTGCATAAAAAACTTAGAGATTAATCTTCCGTATGAGCAAGCCAGAAACCGCCAATAGCATTTAATTGTGTATCGCCCCATACTTCTGCAAGAATAACAAATCCATCTCTCGATACACCCGAAGCTCTAATGCTGTATCTAACCTGTGTTGATCTTTCTGCATCGAGTAATGATGGCATTACAACAACTTTAGGTTTTTTATCGAATGGTTTTGGGAAATTAATTTCATATTCTACAATTCTTTTACCCTGGTTAGTATGCAAAGTGTAATTGTCTTTATTTTGATCTTTGCTGTAAAAGAAAGTGCCGCTTTGAACTTGAACTTGAGCATAAGCAACTGCACTTACAAAAAAGAACACAGTTAAAGTGAAAAGTAATTTTTTCATTTTTTTCCTCCTATTGAATGACTATTGGATAAACCCTCGAATTGCTGTTCAAAGTTCTTAATTAATTAACTTTTTGTCAATATTTTAATTGAAATAATGATATGTAAATGTTCTTTAACACACCCATAGATTAAAGAATTTATTACAAATTAAGATACTTTTTAATAATTGCAAAAGAATCTGTTATACTGGTCGGTTTATATCCCAACTCTGTTTCAGCTTTTAACGTGATAAGACCTGATTTCAAAGGGCGTGGAGCAGGTTGTTTTAATTCCTCGGTAACAATCGATTTTATTAGAGATTTATCGAGCATAAAATAATCTGCAATACGATTCGTAAATTCCAAACGGGATAAAATTTCCGGTCCGGCAATATTGTAAATTCCTTCTTTTTTGTATTCAATTATTTTACTAATTGCGAAACAAATATCATCTATAAATGTTGGATTGTTATATTGATCTTTTACTATTCTAATTTCCTTATGCGAAGAGAGGGATTCAACAACCCACTTAACAAAATCCGGTCTTCCAAATTTAGCCGGTCCATATAGCACATTAGAACGTAAAATTGTAAAACGAACACCACTTGTACGGATTGAATTCTCCGATGCTAATTTTGATCTTCCGTAATAATTAATTGGCGAGGGTTTATCCACTTCCGAATAAGGTCCGTTCTTACCATCAAAAATGTAGTCTGTTGAAATATGTATAAGATGAGCATCAATCGTCCAGCTATACAAAGCAATATTTTCCACACCGTTAACATTAACCTTCCATGTAAGTTCTCTCTCGGATTCTGATTTATCAACGTTGGTGAAAGCCGCTGCATTAATAACAAAATCGGGGAAAAAATCCAGAACGATATCTTTAACCCTCTGCTTGTTTGTGATATCCAATGGTTTGTATTCAACATCTTCGATGAAAGAGTTCTCTTCCTGAGAAGTGCATAAAAGTTCGACATTTGAGGAAGCGGAAAAATAATTAGTAAGTCGCTGCCCTAACATTCCATTTGAACCAATAATCAGTATTCTGGTTTTTAACATACTTCCATCAATCATGTAAAAACAAATTAATATTATCCAATAAATTCATGGATACGGCATTACCGGCAGATTTAACAGCCATCTCAAGGGAATAAGCGGTATCTCTTCGACAAAGATAGTTATAAAAAAATACTGCCCCAAAAATATCGCCGCAGCCAATCTTGTTAACAACATTTACAGAGGATGCGGGCCTGGTAATAGATCGTAAGTTTGAATTCTCCAGGTAATATAATTCAGCGCCATGCTTACCGCGTGTTACAATCAAATATTTTAGTCCGTATTCAAGAATTGATTTTATTGCACACGATCTGTTTGACTCACTGGTGAGAGTCGATAATTCCATTTCATTACACTGCAAGATATCAACATTCGAAATCCATTCACCCGCATCAGGGACAGTTCTGAATTTCCTTGTCATATTATTATCAACACCGCGCGAAAGAGTGTGCAAATCGAAATAAATTAATCCACTATAATTTCTTCTAATCTGCTTTAACTTATCAAGCGAAATATCGAATCCGGTAATCATATTGATTAATATCCCGTCGAAAAGATTCCAGTTTTTAATTTTATTAATATCCAGTTCGGTGGATAGATTTGTATATATTTCTTTTCGTTCTTCGTCTTCGGGTAATTGCAAAAATACTTCCGGCAATGAATTCAGTTCATTAGAATATGTTAGATCAACTCTAGAAAATAAATTATTAAATAGGTGAATAGACTTTTTATTATATCCGGTAAGTAGAAATACTTGATCGGGTTGATTTATAACAGAGAGAACACCTAACAATGAATAGTAGATTCCACCCGGAGAAATCCGCAATTGATTTCCCTTTTCAATTTTATCGATTATTGAATGACCGAGTAATAAAATTTTCATTCTTAAAAAATTGCCGTATTTTGATATGTGTGATTTTTGTTTTTCTACCTATTTAAAATAATGAACTGAAGAATAACTTTGTGAAAGAATAATATGAAAATTGGAATTACATGTTACCCGACATATGGAGGAAGCGGAGTTGTAGCTACAGAACTTGGATTGGCTCTTGCATCGATGGGGCATGAAGTACATTTTATAAGTTATGCTATACCTCACCGACTAACACGGTTTGTTAATAATGTATTCTTTCATGAAGTAGAGACAAGTACTTACCCGCTTTTCGAACATTCGCTATATGATCTTTCGTTAACAAGTAAAATGCTCGAAGTAATTGAATACGAAGACCTGGATCTGATGCACGTTCACTACGCTATTCCGCATGCAGTTAGTGCTTATCTGGCTAAACAGGTATGGAAAAAAGCCGGAAGAAAAATAAAATTTATTACAACACTTCATGGAACAGATATTACATTAATGGGACTTGAGCCGACGTTTATGCCTCTTGTTAAATTCAGTATAGAAGAGAGTGATGGTGTAACCGCTGTATCTCGCTTTTTGAAGGAGAAGACTCTTACCAATTTCAACGTAAACAAAGAGATAGAAGTAATTTATAATTTTATAGATATTGAGAAGTATAAACCGGTTGAAGAAAAACCATTTTTGAAACATATTGCTTCTTGCGGGGAAAAGGTTTTGATTCATACTTCCAATTTTCGAGTTGTTAAAAGAGTGACAGATACAATAAAAATTCTTGAAAAGGTAAAAAAGGAAATTCCTACTAAACTTGTCCTTATCGGAGACGGTCCCGACCGTTCTGAGTGTGAAAGACTGGCAAGAGAACTTGACCTTCAAAAAGATGTACTATTTTTGGGTAAACAGGATGCTATTGAAGAGATATTAACTTCTGCAGATTTATTTTTAATGCCTTCGCAATCCGAGAGCTTTGGACTTTCTGCTCTTGAAGCTATGGCT
>JAGXSM010000288.1 GCA_018333725.1 Melioribacter sp.
CCATTATTATAGTCTCGGTGCATTTATGTTTGCATTCACAAATTTCTGGGCATACATTGCATTCAGTCAGTTCTTACTAATATGGTATGCTAATTTACCCGAAGAGACATTCTGGTTCTTACAAAGATGGGAAGGTAATTGGATCTACTATACAATCGGATTAATTTTTATACGATTTGCTATTCCGTATTTTGGATTATTATCTCAACCATCTAAAATGGATTCTAAAAGACTTAAGATTATGTCAGTATGGTTATTGTTTGCACACTGGTATGATTTATATTGGCTGGCAATGCCAAATTACAGTAAGGATGGAATATTATTTAGCTGGATTGAAATAGCTTTTCCTCTACTTACTGTTGGTATTGTTATTCTGCTATTTGTTCAATTATCAAAGAAAAATAATTTAGTAGCAATTGGAGATCCCAAACTAAAACGTGGAATCGATTTCAGGTTATAAAATTTTTTATGAATATGGAAAAACAAAAAATTCGCGACGAAATAGACTTTAGAGAATTATTAAAATCACCATTAAGACTATATGGATGGTTCTTTGTCTATTTCTTTCTTCTAATTCTTGCTTTTGGAATTTTCTTTGGACATAAATTAATTCCAATTTCTTTTAATGAACAGAATGTTGGAATTATCGATTCATCATTAATTAAGAGGGAAGTAGTTGAGAAAAAAGGCGGCATCATTCCGGCTGTTGATCTTAACTCTATTATGAATCCAACAAAAGAAATGATTTCCAAGGGGAAAGAATTATATGACGGCAACTGTAAATCGTGCCATGGAGATAATGGATTGGGTGATGGACCGGCCGGTTTGATGCTTAATCCAAAACCGAGAAATCTTCATCAAACGGATGGTTGGACAAACGGACGATCTATTGATGCACTTTATAAAACTTTACATGAAGGAATTATTACAAAAGGAATGGCTGCTTATGAGTATCTTCCGCCATCCGATCGATTGGATATAATTCATTACATTAGAACATTTGTAGAATTTCCACCTGTTACTGAAGCTCAGGTTAGCCAGTTAAATACTACATATAATTTGTCTGCCGGTACAATTCAACCTAATCAGATTTCTGTAACCAGAGCAGCCAGTTTAATTATTGCCGAACAGAATCAAATTAATTCAAAAGTAGAAATGGTTAAAGAGAAGTTATTGGCTAATGAGAATTCATCTGCTCTCTTGCTCCTTAATAATACTATTAACGTTGAAAAAGTGCTTTATTTATTCTTGTCAAATTCTCAACAGACACCCGATAAGCTTTTCCAAATAATTAAAAATACTCCTGTTGATTTCGGTTTTAAACCATCGATTATCAGACTAACAAATGAACAGTTTCGAATGATGCTTGAATATGTAAAATCAATAACATGATAAATAGCAATGAATTCAATTAGAAAAATTAGTCTAATTTATTTTATTATAATAATTTGCCTTGTTTATAGCACAAAGACCAGCGCACAAAAACCTATTGAAGTTGGTATCGATGAAAAGCTTGGCAGTTATTTACCACTTGACCTTACATTTACAAATAGTGATGGTGAGAAGGTAATCTTAAAGGATATTATCGATAAACCCGTACTCCTTGCATTAGTCTATTATGAATGCCCTGGAATCTGTAGCCCTTTATTGAATGAGCTTACATGGACAATAGATAAAATACAATTGGAACCGGGAGCAGATTTTAAGATAATTTCCCTTAGCTTTGATAATAGGGAAACACCGGAGATTGCTGCTAAATGGAAGAAGAATTATTTACATACTCTTAAAAGACCTTTCGATCCAGCCGACTGGATATTTCTTACAGGTGATTCCGTTAATATTCATAAGTTAACAGATGCTGCGGGTTATTATTTTA
Source organism: Melioribacter sp. (assembly GCA_018333725.1). Lineage (GTDB taxonomy): Bacteria > Bacteroidota > Ignavibacteria > Ignavibacteriales > Melioribacteraceae > DSXH01. The sequence continues at coordinate 1,877 of JAGXSM010000288.1, forward strand.
AGAAAAGTTCTGATGATCAATTTATACATGCCGGAGCTGTTCTTACAATTGCGCCGGATGGAAAGATCTCAAGGTATTTGTTCGGAACTTCATTCAATCCATTCGACGTTAAGATGGCCTTAATAGATGCCAAAGCCGGCAAAACTAATCCTACTGTTTCAAAGTTTCTTCAGTTCTGTTTTAGTTACGATCCTGAAGGAAGACAGTACACTCTTAATGTTACAAGAATCATCGGGTCGGTAATGCTTCTTGGTGTTGGAATATTTTTAATTGTTTTATTGAAAAAGAAAAAAAAGAATCAGGGAGTTTAATAAATGAGCGACGGTAATTCGTCCGTAATCGAAAATAGTTTTTATAAACAGAGCACAAACAGACACACCGGAATTTTATCCTGGTTACTTACCGTTGATCATAAAAGAATCGGTATAATGTATGGTGTAACAATTCTGTTTTTCTTTTTAGTAGGCGTGATTATTGGTATTTTGATGCGCCTGGAATTGATGGCACCCGGAAAAACTATTGTTGATGCACAAACTTACAATTCATTATTTACACTTCATGGTGTAATAATGATATTCCTTTTTATAATACCCGGTCTTCCGGCAATTTTCGGGAATTTCTTTCTTCCTATTCAAATAGGTGCGCGGGATGTTGCTTTCCCAAGATTGAATCTATTGTCATATTACATCTATGTTATTGGTGCTATACTTGCGCTTCTTTCAGTAATACTTCCGGGCGGAGCTATTGATACAGGATGGACATTTTATATTCCATACAGTGTTAGAAGTAACACAAATGTTTCGCTTCCTCTATTAGCTGCATTTATTCTTGGTTTCTCATCAATATTAACCGGATTGAATTTTATTACAACTGTACATCGTTTACGTGCACCGGGAATGACATTTTTCAAAATGCCTTTATTTGTATGGGCAACTTATGCAACTGCATGGATTCAGATAATTGCTACTCCTGTAGTTGGAATTACAATTGTTCTTGTAGTATTAGAAAGATTATTCGGAGTAGGAATATTTGATCCTGCACTTGGAGGCGACCCGATACTTTTTCAGCACCTGTTCTGGATCTATTCTCACCCGGCAGTATATATAATGATTCTACCGGCAATGGGAGTTGTCTCGGAAATTATTCCAACATTTGCACGCAGAACAATCTTCGGTTATAAAGCTATTGCGATGTCTTCGCTGGCAATTGCATTTGTCGGTTATCTGGTTTGGGCACATCATATGTTTACAAGTGGAATGAGTGATACTGCCCGATGGATTTTTTCGCTCTTAACATTTATTGTTGCATTACCATCCGGTGTAAAAATATTTAACTGGGTTGCAACAATGTATAAAGGTTCAATCGATCCCAAACCGCCATTCCAATGGGTTATGTCATTTATATTTTTATTCTCAATAGGCGGGCTAACAGGATTGGTACTCGGATCTCTGGCTACCGACATTCATGTTCATGATACATATTTTGTTGTTGCACATTTTCACTTTGTTATGTTTGGCGGAACAGGAACAATATTTTTTGCAGCTATTCATTATTGGTTCCCAAAAATGTTTGGAAGAATGTACAATGATAAACTTGCAACCATAGGTGTTATAGGATTCTTTATTGGATTCTTAATGCTCTACTTCCCTAAGTTTATTATGGGTTATATGGGCATGCCAAGAAGATATTACGATTATTTACCTGAGTTTACTAATCTTCAATTAATTTCTACAATCGGTTCCTGGATACTGGCATTAACAATTTTCTTTATTGTAGGTTACCTTATTCATGCATTAGTAAAAGGTAAACGGGCAACATCAAATCCTTGGGGAGGGGTAACATTAGAATGGCATATTCAATCCCCTCCAACGATGGAAAATTTTCACGAGATTCCAAACATTACCCATGAGCCATACGATTTTAGTCAGCTTAAGGAGATGAAAGATGAGTAGTCACAATGAATCGGCGGTAGCTCAAAATCATGTTCATCGCGATGATGTTGGCGCAAAAATGGGAATGTGGCTTTTCCTGTTTACTGAACTTCTTTTGTTCGGAGGACTTTTCCTGGTTTATGCTGTTTACCGCTATCAGTATC
>JAGXSM010000289.1 GCA_018333725.1 Melioribacter sp.
AATATTATGATCTTGATTTTTTTTGTTTCTTTTTGCGCCGTTCAAGTTTTGGTGGAATCCATAGATGCTTTTTCATTATAACATTTCTTTCCTCATCAAACTCAACACCCTCGCTCCTCAACAACTCTTCCATTAAATTCGGATCGTCGAAATGCACTTTACCGGTAAGTGTACCATTCCTGTTTACAACTCTATGACATGGTAAGTTACTTTCCCGTGCACCATTCAATGCCCAGCCAACTGTACGTGCCGATGAATATATTCCGCAAGCTTCGGCTATTAATCCGTAAGTAGTAACTTTCCCTTTCGGAATTTTTGCGGTTAGATCATAAACTTTATCAAAAAAGTCTTTCTTCTTTCTATCCGATTGTATTTTTCGTTTCATCACCTACTTTCATTTTGTTTTGTAATTCCCAGGTTTTCATATAAGTAAGCAGATTTGTCATCATGTGAATAAGAGAAACCATCAATCCGTGAATACCATCCATATAACCCTTTCTTCCAATAAAATGATTTAAGAAAGCTGCTGCCGGATTAAGAATTAGATTAATTGTTTTAACTCTCTTGCCATCCTTTTTTTCTAATGCTTGCAGATAGGAATAATCATTAATCTTCTTTATCGTATTGGTAATATTCTGATGTGTAAAATGGATTAAATGATTATTAAGTCTGCCGGTTTTTCCATCAACTTCAAACCCTTCATGTACTTTCCGATCTGAAAGCCGGACAAAATTTTTATTGAAGAGCCGCATCTGGTAATCAGGATACCATCCGCACGTTTTAATTACTTTACCAAGAAAATAGTTTTGCCGCGGAATCCAGTAACCATTTTTTTTGTTATTTGAATTTAACAACTCCTTAATTTCCAGCATCAATTTTTCTTCAACTCTTTCATCGGCATCAATACTAAGAACCCAGTCATAAGATGTTTTTTCTATTGAGAATTTTCTCTGTGCTACAAAACCTTCCCATTTTTTTAGATAGATATGTGGGGTATATTCTTTTGCAATTTCGCGTGTGTTATCATTGCTTTCCGAATCAATTAAAATAATTTCATCTGCCCACTTAACACTTTCAAGGCAATCCCTTATATTTTTTTCTTCATTTCCAGCAATTATAACAACAGAAAGTTTCTCCATTACAGATTACTCACCAATAATTTTAATTATTACTCTTTTTCTTCTTTTACCATCAAACTCGGCATAATAAACTTGCTGCCACGGACCAAAATCCAGTTTACCGTTTGTCACAGGTATTATAACCTCATGATGAACAATCAGACTTTTCAAATGAGCATCTCCATTATCTTCACCTGTTCTATGATGCCTGTAATCAGACTTAAACGGAGCAAGATTTTCGAGCCATTCATCAATATCCTGAATTAATCCGCTCTCCGCATCGTTAACATATACGCCGGCTGTTATATGCATTGCAGAAACGAGAACCATTCCTTCTTTAATTCCGCTTTTATGTAAAGCAGATTCAACTTCACCTGTGATGTTGATGTATTCACGTCTCTTAGCAGTGTTAAACCACAAATACTCAGTATAACTTTTCATATTGTATTCTCATTTTATTAAATTCTTTCTGTAGCTTTAGTTAAACGATCTGCAAGAGAATAAATTAGTTTTTTCGATAAGTCGGGGTACTGTTTAACAATTTCATCAAGTTCACCTTCTACTTCTAAAACCTGAACATCAGTTACAGCCCGTATCTCAGCGGTTCTTGGTTTTTTAAGAATCAAACTCATCTCCCCGATTATTTCACCTTCTTTGCTAAATTCCGTAATCAACGAATTGCTTTTATAAATACCAACAGTTCCTTCAACAAGAACAAATAATTTTTTAGCAGGTTCACCTTCTTTAGCAATAGTTGTTCCGGTTTTATACATTTTTAATTTAGACATAACACACCCGACTATTAATTTTCTGCAAACTTTAGAAGAAAAGCTTTAATAAATTCATTCAGATTTCCGTCCATTACACCTTGAGTATCCGATGTTTCCTGATTGGTACGATGATCTTTTACCATATTGTAAGGATGAAAAACGTACGAACGGATTTGACTTCCCCATTCAATCTTCATTTTACTTTTTTCTATTTCATTCATTTCCGCTTGTTGCTTTTCGAGCTCGAGTTGATAGAGCTTCGATTTAAGAAGTTTGAAAGCGTTATTCTTATTTTGAATTTGTGAACGTTCCGATTGGCATGCCGCTACAATTCCGGTCGGCATGTGTGTTAAACGTATTGCAGTTTCAACTTTATTAACGTTCTGTCCGCCTTTACCTCCCGATCTATATGTATCGATTCTAAGATCGGCTGGATTGATATCTATTTCAATCGTATCATCAATTTCGGGTATAACAAACACAGAAGCGAATGATGTATGTCGTCTTTTATTTGCATCGAACGGAGAAATTCTAACCAAACGATGAACACCATTTTCAGCTTTCAGATATCCGTATGCAAAGGGTCCCTGGACTTCAATTGTAGCACTTTTAATTCCTGCACCGTCTCCATCCAGCCAATCAATTAACGCCATCTTATAACCGTTTTGTTCACCCCATCTCAGATACATCCGCATTAACATTTGCGCCCAATCCTGCGCCTCTGTACCTCCTGCACCGGAATGAATTGTTAAGATACAATTCTTATCATCGTCCTTACCGCTAAGCATGCTTTTAAGTTCGATCTTACCATATTCATTCTGAACAAGTGTAAGTTCTTTTTCAATTTCCGTAATTAAGTTTTCATCCTGTTCCATCTCTGCAAGTTCAATAAATTCTTTAAGATGAATTACCTTACTGTAAATTTCATCCCAGATATCGACCCAAGTTTGTAACGATTTAGATTTTTGAAGAAGAGTCTGTGCTACTTTTTGATCGTTCCAGAAGTTAGGTGCTTCCGATTGTTTTGTAATTTCTGCTATCTGTTTTTCTTTTTCATCTAACTTAAAGATAACCTCTAAGTGAATTTACCTTATCAGCAATTTCATTTAATCTTTTCAAATGATCTTCAAACATATTTACCTCTATCCTTTCAATATAGTTAGTGAAAAACTTTTTATACTTTAAAAACTTTTCAAATTAATGCTACTTGCTTAGGTGGACAGGTTACTAAGAATTCATTCCTCTATTTCGAGTTCCAATCTAAGTAGTGCTGCAGCCAGAGTTTTACCCTGAGCATCATGTTTAAGAGAAACTGTTCCCCCGCCTCCAAGTGTATTGTGAAGCAGAAAATTCAATGCTCTTATATTCGGTAATTCAAAGCGTTCAACTTTACCAAGACAAATACCCTGGAAGTGCTCTTTTACTTTTTCAGCAGTTAAATACTTTTCAATTAATTGATAACCTTTATCGTCATAAGCAATAATACCGACATTTGCGGCATCACCTTTATCCCCGCTTCTACCGTGTGCTATATCGATTAGTTTTATTTTTTTCATAAAGTTATAATCTCAACTTTTGGTTCAACTAATTTTTTAGGAATTAGAGCCGGCCAGTAAGCTACAACATCTGCCGGTTTCGGTCTTCCGCCCGCAAATCCTGTAACAGAAGGAGGACCGGTTAAAATTAGCGGAGCTATTTCTTTACCGAATCTTTCAATTGAATAATAATCACTACCTCGGACTGCAATACGCAGCATTACTTCGTTAATTCTATCTTCATCTAATTTTGTTGCTAAAGGACCGTGGCATGAATTATAACCGACAAACTCAGTTCTAATTTCATCGAAACTAAGATTAAGATATTCCAGACGTTTTCTTAAAATCTGATCTGCTTGTTTAGCTTTACTTAATGCATCCGGCCATGAGTAAGTTAAGGTACCTACAGCAGAATAACCCGATGAATAAGAGCACGATACTTTATAGAATTCTGTTTCGGGATTACCTTTTACTCCATATACTCTTATTCTATCCTTTCCAACTTCCTCCAGTTCAATTGAAGTAAAATCGGCAACACAATCCGGAGTAATATAATTTTTAGGATCACCAATTTCATAAACTAGTTGTTCGGAAACAGTTTCTATAGTAACCTTTCCACCAAGCGATTGATGCTTAGTGATAATAATATTTCCATCGGGATATGCTTCGGCAATAGGAAAGCCAATGTTTTCAATATCAGGTACCGAGCGCCAATCTGCTAATAAATTACCGCCAGATGCCTGTCCGCCGCATTCAAGTATATGCCCGGCAACAGTTCCGGCAGATAAGAGATTATAATCATTTTTACTCCAGCCGAATTCATAAATCATTGGAGCAAGTGTTAAACCTGTGTCGGTAGTTCGTCCTGTAATAACAATATCTGCGCCCATTTTAAGTGCTTCCACAATTGGCATTGCGCCAAAATATACATTAGCACTTAAGAGTTTATCCTTTACAATCGAAACCGGCTCACCGGTTTCCATATTATTTAACTGGCAGCCATTGGTAATTACATTGTCAATTCTATCAAGAATATTATCACCAAGAACAACAGCAATTTTTAAATTACTGATTTTATGTTTCCTGGCTACGTCAATAACTGCTTCTGCACAAGCCTCAGGATTTACCCCGCCGCCATTTGTAATTACTTTAATATTTTTTTCTTTACAGATCGGTAGAATTCTATCCATTAATTCCGGTATATCTCGAGCATAGCCAAGTTTGGGATTTTTATTTTTTTGTTTCTGAAGTATAGACATTGTTACTTCTGCAAGGTAATCCATAACAAGGTAATCAACCTGTCCCGCAGTTACTTGAGTATATGGTGCATCAATTAAGTCGCCCCAAAAACCCTGTCCAGACGCTATTCTAATTTTATCTTTCATTAAAATCCGAAATTAATTCTTGAGTAAAATAGGAAAACTTATTTAAGATTGGAAATATGATTAATAATATAATCAGGAATTTCCTTTAGTTGTTCCCCGGACTGAATTTTTATCCAATGAATGCGCTTATCTTTTCTAAACCATGTCAACTGTCTTTTTGCATAATGTCTTGTATTTCTTTTAATCAATTCGACTGCCCTATCCAGGCTGATTTCGTTTTGCAGATAAGAAATAATTTCTTTGTATCCGACTGTGTTAAGAGAATTCAAATTACTATTATATCCGGCATTTAAAATACTTTTCACTTCATCAACTAAACCATTGCTTATCATTGTTACAACACGGTTATTGATATTATCATAAAGAATTTCCCTTGGCCATTCAATTCCAAATTGAATAAAGTTAATATTGGTTTCTCTTTTATAATCTCTTTGAAATTTCCAGATTTGTTGACCTGATAAATGATATACCTCTAATGCACGCATAACCCGTTTCCAGTTTTGCGGAAGCATTTCGGATGCACTTAAAGGATCTACTTTTTTTAATTCTTCATACCAATATTCATTTCCGAATTTTTCTCTCTTCAGGTTAAATTCCTCTCTGAATTCATCATCGGCATTTACCGCATCAAAAATCCCATCAACAATAGCATGAATGTAAAGTCCCGAGCCTCCAGCCACAATTGGAATTTTGTTATTGTGAAATAATTTCTCGATCTTTTCTAGAGCGTCGTTTTCAAATCTGCTTACATTATAATTTTCGTCAGGATATAAGTAATTAATAAAATGGTGCTTTACGGTTTCCAAATCTTCATTCAAAGGTTTAGCGGTACCGATATCCAGGTACATATAGATTTGTCTGCTATCAGCGGAGATGATTTCTGAATTTAATTTTTTTGCCAATTCAATTGATACTTTTGTTTTACCGGAACATGTCGGACCGACAATAACAATTACTTGTCTTTCCATCCTTCTCTACCAACTAAAG
>JAGXSM010000290.1 GCA_018333725.1 Melioribacter sp.
CCAACAACAAGTCCAACAAAAATCTGACCGATTAATTTGTAACGTGCAATTAAACCTTGAGGAAGTTTTTTAACAACTTTAAGATAATCATCAAGGAAACCGACAATACCGAGAACAATAGTTGCAAAGAGAACAAGAAGAATAAAAACGCTTTTAACATCGCTCCATAGAATTACTGGAAGCGTAACAGAAAAGAGAATGATTAATCCGCCCATAGTCGGTGTCCCGGCTTTCTTCTTGTGGGTAATAGGTCCATCGTCTCTTATCGGCTGGTCTACCTGTCTTGCTTTAAGTTTTGCAATTATCTTTGGGCCAATGTAGAAGGATAATAATAAAGCGGTAATTGCAGCGAGAGCTGACCTGAAAGTTAAAAAACGGAACAGGTCGAATCCGGGCGGATTAAATTTCTGGTTTATGTAATCAAATAAATAGTAGAGCATTACTCAAACCTTTTCTCCAAAATGTTTACGAATTCTTCCATCTTCATTCCTCTCGATCCTTTTACGAGTATTACGGAATTTTCTATCTCTTCGTATTGAAGATAAAGTGAAAGAGCTTCCCTGAAATGAAAATGAATTGACTTAATATTTTTCTTTCTTAATTCATTAGTTAGATTGCTCATCATCTCACCAATGGTAAGAACAAATAAATTTTTATCGTAAGTAAATATTTGAGATAAATCCTTGTGAATTTTCTGAGATTTATTTCCCAGTTCAAAAATGTCGCCTAGTACTACAATCTTTCTTTTGAATGTTTTGATTTTTTTTACAAGTTCGTATGCAGCTTTAATTGATGTTGGGCTTGAATTATAAGTATCATCAATAACTACTGCTTCTTTATATTTTTTCACTTCAAGTCTTCCATGAACCGGCTTAATTTTTTTAGTGCCCGATTTAATTTCGTTCCATGTAAGACCTAAAAGTTTAGCAATTACAAAAGCGGCTAAAAAGTTTTTCGCATTCGATTCACCATAGGCCGGTAGTTTTATAATTTCCTTAGAGCCCTTAACAGTAAATTCTGTTCGTCCTTCTTTAGTAAAACTTTTTATTATTCCTTTTATGTATGGATTACCACTAAAGCCATAAGAAATTACGGAAGAGTACTTTCCGGCTTTCTTCTTAATTATCGGGTCATCAAAGTTTGCCAGAATAATTCCACCGTTCTTTTCAGCTGCATCAAATAAAGCCGATTTCTCTTTGTAAATAGTTTCTTTGTTTTTCAAAAACTCCACATGAGATTCGCCGATATGTGTAATCAATGCAAAATCCGGTTCGGATATTTTTGCCGAATAAGGAATTTCTCCGATATGATTTGTACCCTGTTCCAGAACCAGCACATCACATTTTTCATCGGCAGAAAAAATTGTTAGAGGAACTCCAATATGATTATTGTTATTCGCTTCAGTTTTTACAACATTAAATTTTTCAGAGAGTAATGTTGCAACCATTTCTTTTGTTGTAGTCTTACCATTACTACCGGTAATAGAAACAACCTTTGCATTCAGCTTTTTTCGCCAGAAGTTTGCAAGATTTCCGAACGCAACAATTGTATCATCAACAGTAATTACCGGAATTTTAAGCGAGCTGAATTTTTTATACTCTTTCGAATTAATTAAAACCGAGTCGGCTCCTTTTCTAATTGCATCCTTAACAAAATCATGTCCGTCGTAATTCTCTCCTTTAATAGCAACGAACAAAGAACCATTTTTAATTTTCCTTGAGTCAATCTGAACCGATGAAACAGGTTTAAACTCATCCGGGTTATAAATAACCGCAGAAGGCAGATTAAATAAATCTTCGAGTGTAATTTTTATTTTGCCCATTCGTCCAGATATTTTTCTGAAATTTCTTTATCGCTAAAGTGTTTTCTAACTCCATTTATTTCCTGATAATTCTCGTGTCCTTTACCGGCAACAAGAATTACGGCATTATCTTCGCTTTCAAAAATTGCTGCTCTAATTGCTTCTTCACGATTTTCAATAACTCTGTAATTATTTGTTTTAATTCCTTTTTGAATTTCATCAATAATTAAATACGGGTCTTCAGTTCTAGGATTATCAGAAGTAATGTAAACACGATCGCTTAATGTGGAAGCAATTTCGCCCATAATAGGTCTTTTAGTTCTATCGCGGTCGCCTCCGCACCCAAATACTGTAAAAATTTGCCGCTCGTTTTTAACAATGTGATGTATTGCTGTTAATGCTTGCTTCAAGCTGTCCGATGTATGGGAATAATCAACAATTACTTTTTTATTTTTCTTTGAAACTATCTCGAACCGGCCGGGAACCTGTGGAGTGTTTTTAATTCCTTCGGCTGCTTTATAAGGATCAATTCCATTGAGAACAGCTACTGCAAAAGCCGATGTTGCATTATATGCATTAAAATGACCTGCAAGCCGGGTTAATATTTTGTATTCCACTCCTTTGTATAAAATCGAAAAGGATGTTCCATTAAGATCGAATTCAATATCTTTTATTCTGAAATTTGCTTTAGAGCCAACACCAAAAGAATATTTTTTAGCTTTACTATCTTTAATTATATGCTGCGATTTTGGATCGTCTATATTATAGATAGCAATTGAATCTGAACCGAGCATATCAAAAAGAATCTTCTTCGATTTAAGATAATGTTCTTCTGTCTTGTGATAATCCATATGATCGGACGTAATATTCGTAAATATTCCGGCAGCATATTTAAGGTGATCTACTCTATAAAGATCGAGAGCTATTGAAGAGACTTCCATTACACAATGAGTACATCCTTCTAAAACCATTTGCGAAAGAAGCGAATTAATTTCATGCGATTGCGGTGTAGTAAGAAGTGTTTTTACTTCATTCTTCCCTATGTAATTTGCAATTGTTCCTATTAATCCTGTTTTATTTCCCGAATGTTCAAAAACATTCTTTACATAAAATGCAGTAGTGGTTTTACCTTTTGTTCCTGTAACGCCAATAAGTAGTAGCTTTTTAGATGGTTCATTATAAAAGTGATTAGAAAAATCGGCTAAAGATTTTCTAGTATCTTCAACAACTATTTTTACAGTTCCGCTGTGGGAGAAAATCTGTTCCGGAACTGATTCCGGTTTACTTAATACAACTGCGGTTACACCTTTATTAATTGCATCCTGAATAAACTTATGACCATCAACTTTGAATCCTTCAATAGCAAAGTATATTGAATTCTTTCCGGCTGTTCTGCTATCGATTGTAATTGAATCGACTTCCTTTGCTTCGGCGTTACCGATCACCTGAATTACACTAACACTGTTTAACAGTACCGATAACTTCATTAATTAACTCTTATCATATTTGTTTTTTTAACCGGTTCACATTTAACCAGACATGTATCGCCGGGCGAAAATGTTTTTCCCGGTTCAATGCTCTGACTTACAACCTTTCCTGTACCGGAAATTTTATATTCTAATCCAAGTTCATTCAACTGAACTACAGCGTCTCTAAGAGAACTGTTAATTAAATTCGGCATCGTGGTTCTTGATTCACTAATATTTATTCTAACTCTGTTTTTATTTTCATTCTTTGGAGCAATGTTCATATAGTTTTTTCCTGTTGATACCGGAGCCGATTTAAACTCGGCAATAAACTGATCTGCAATACTGTTGTTTCTTTCAATTTTCTTTTTATCCGGAACCAGTGCTAGATCAGCATCAATAATTCTTCTGGCTACTTCCCGGAAAATCGGTGCTGCAACAAGTCCGCCGTATTTACCAACCTTTGGGGCATTAACAAGAACCAATCCGATTAGTTTAGGATTATTTGCCGGAAAGAATCCGATGAAAGATGAATTATGCCTTTTGGTTGTATATGATTTATCAACAAGCTGTTGCGCTGTTCCTGTTTTACCTCCAACCACAACATCATCAAGCTGAGCGGTTTTTCCTGTTCCGTTTTCTACTACTCCGACCATTATTGCTTTTATCAAATCCGAAGCTGACTTATCAATTACATTCCTGATTTTGTTCGGTTGGGTTTTACTTACTGTATTTCCTTTTGAGTCTGTAATTTCTTTTAGAATAAATGGCTGCAAAAGAATTCCACCATTAATTAATGCACAATAAGCTGCAATCATTT
>JAGXSM010000291.1 GCA_018333725.1 Melioribacter sp.
ATTATATCTTCATCTTCTTCGGAAGCCATAACACAAAAATGTCCGCCATGATCCATTGCTTTGAGCAATGTTTCATGAGCAAAAATATCAAGCTTTTTTACTTCATCACCGGATATATTGCTTTCACCGGTAAAACCAAGTATATCAGCTAAACCGGCTTTGTTAACTTCGAGTGAAATTACTTTTGCAGCAAGACTAAGTTGAAGAAGAATAGTAGAAAGTTCTCCGGTAGCTTCCGGGTGAAGTTTCTCGCCTTCTAAAATGTGGCGAGGTAAGGTCATGAATCTTTTTTTTGCCATCTAAGGTGCCTCCCTTATGCAGTTTTGGTTATTTCCTGATCTTTATATTGAAGCTCGTATAATCTATAATAAATTCCCCGTTTGGCAAGTAATTCCTGATGATTTCCTGTTTCTTTCAATTCACCTTTGTGCATCACAAGAATTTTATCTGCATTCTGAATAGTTGAAAGACGATGAGCAATAACAATTGATGTTCTTCCCACTAAAAGTTTTTCTATTGCATTTTGTATCAGCTGTTCGGTTTCGGTATCAACGCTCGATGTTGCTTCATCGAGAATTAAAATTTGCGGATTATAGGCAAGCGCACGTGCAAAAGAAATTAACTGGCGCTGTCCTACACTTAATGTTGCTCCTTTCTCTTTAACCTCTTCATCAAATTTATTTGGTAGATTAAGAATAAATTTATCGGCACCTACAGTTCTTGCTGCTTCATAAATCTGCTGATCGCTGATATCCGAATTACCAAGACTTATATTCGATTTAATTGTTCCGCTAAAAAGAAATACATCCTGAAGAACCATAGAGATATGTTTTCTAAGATCTCTTTTATTAAGATTACGGATATCAATTCCGTCAAGCGTAATGTTTCCCTTTTCGATATCATAAAAGCGTGTTAGAATATTAACTATACTGGTTTTACCCGCACCGGTAGCTCCAACAATTGCGATGGTTTCACCGGGATTAATCTTGAACGAAACATTTTTGAGAACATACTCCCCCGGATTATAAGCAAACCAAACGTTATTAAATTCAATTTCACCGCGGACTTTTTGAAGTATAACCGGAGTATCCGGATTTTTAATCATTGTATTATCATCAAGCAAATTAAAAATTCTTTCGGATGCAGCCATTGCACGTTGGAGAATATCATATTTTTCAGAGAGGTCACGAACAGGCCTCCAGAACATTTCGATGTATTGAAGGAATGCGGTCAAAACACCGAATGTTAATATACCCTGAATAATTTCCCCGCTTGCATACCAGATAACCAGAGATATTGAGACAGCACTTAACAATTCCACAAAAGGGAAAAAGATTGCATAATAAAAAACTGATCTTATGTTGGCATTTTTAAAATCGTCATTTATGGAAGAAAATTTTTCAAGTTCCTGTTTCTCTTTTGCAAACATTTGAACAACATTCATTCCTGTTACGTGTTCCTGCATATATGAATTCAACCGCGCCAGATGAGTTCTAACATTCCTATACTCTTCTCTAACTTTTTTTCTGAACAAAAATGTTGCATAGAACAGCAATGGGATTACCGCCAGCGTCACAAGTGTTAACTGCCAGGACATACTGAACATAAAAATAAAAATGAAGACCAGCATAAAGATATCGCTGAAAACTGTTATTACCCCGGAGCTGAACATTTCATTTAAAGCATCCACATCATTTGTAACACGCGTAACAGTTCTACCGACGGGCGTTCTATCAAAGTATTTGAGAGCTAATTTCTGAACACGCGAGAAAAGCTGAATTCTGATATCATAAATAATTTTCTGACCCATTAATTCAGTAAAGTATGTAAGGTAGTATTGAACAACCGCCTGGATAACAAGTGAAGCGAATAATATTCCAACAATAAGCAGAAGTCCATTGTAATCTTTATGCATTATATAATCATCAATGGCAACTTTACTTAGATAAGGACGTAAAGGACCGAGTGCGGCAACAAGTATGTTAAACAGAATTGCGGCAATCACATACATTTTATATGGCTTAATGTAAACGAGTAGCCGTTTCATTAATTTGGAATCGTATGCTTTACCAAGTATTTCGTCTTCGCGCTGTTCGGCCATTATTAATCCATTTCAGAAAGTTCTTCTTCAAGTAATTGCCGCTTATTAAGATCGGCGTAAATTCCATTCAGTTCAATCAATTCCTCGTGAGTTCCTTCTTCGGCAATTCTTCCTTCTTCAACTACAAATATTTTATCCGCATCTTTAACTGTTGATATTCTATGACTGATAATAATGCTTGTTCTATTCTTCATAAATTGTTTCAGTCTTCTTAGAATTTCCTCTTCAGTATTAGTATCAACAGCAGAGAATGAATCATCAAGAATTAATATCTTCGGATCGATAGCAAGTGCGCGGGCAAGTGTAGAACGCTGTTTCTGACCGCCGGATAATGTTATTCCTCTTTCTCCCAGAATTGTTTCGAAACCTTTTGGAAAACTCTCTACGTCTTTTGAAAGCTGGGCAATATCTGCTGCCTTTTCTATCGCATTGTCTGAAGTTCCATTCAGACCATAAATAACATTGTTCGCAAGTGAATCTGAAAAAAGGAAATTCTCTTGCGAGACCATTCCAATATTCTTGCGCAGAGTCTGCAGAGGAATATTTTTCACATTTACTCCGTCAATTAAAACTTCGCCGCCGGTTGAATCATAAAAACGCGGAATTAAATTAACCAGCGAGGTTTTTCCAGTACCTGTTTTGCCAATAAATGCTACTGTATTCCCTTTTTCAATTTTTAGATTTATCTCTTTAAGAACCGGGGGTAAATTAGCTGCATATCCAAACGAAACATTTTTAAACTCAATTTGGCCATGTATTTCCTTGATGTTGTAATCAGTAGTAACAGAATCCTGAATTTCATAAGGTTCATTTAAAATTTTCAATAAGCGTTTCATACTTGCTTCGGCTTGCTGGATCATAGTAGCAACCCATCCGAAAGAGATCATTGGCCAGATTAACATTCCGAGATATGCGTAGAAGGCAACCAATTCACCAATAGAAAAATTCCCTTCTATCATTTGAATACCGCCAGACCATAAAACTATAATAAATGAAAGTCCCGCAATTACAAGGAAGACAGGAATGAACATCGCTTGCAGTTTAACAAGATCCATTTTACGCTTAAGATATTCTTTGCTTTCGTACATGTAATTTTCTGTCTCGTAATCTTCTCTTCCATAGGATTTGATTACTCTGATCCCGGAAAAGTTTTCCTGTGCGCGTGCTGTTAAATCTGCAAACTTCTCCTGTATCTTTGTATATTTTGCGTGAACACGGCTCATTACATAATAAACTACCAAAGTCATAAATGGTGATGGAAGTAGTGCATAAAGTGTAAGGAGCGGATTCATAGAGAGCATTATAAAAAATACAAATAGAAATTTCGTGCCGTTATCAATTGTGTACATAACAGAAGGACCGACAAAGCTTCTTACGGCGTTAATATCGTTAGTAGCATGGGACATAATATTGCCGGTAGAATTATTCTGATAAAATCTCAATGATAATTTTTGAAGGTGATTCCAGAAATCGTATCGGAGATCGTTTGCTATTTTCCACGAGGTTACTATAATTGTCTGGCGAATAAGAAATCTGAATACACCGGCAAGGAGTGAAGTAAGCGCAATAAGTAGAACAAATTTTAATACAGCTTCCGGAACGGCATTTTTTTCTATCGCATTAATGCCCTGTTTGATTAGCTGGGGGATGTAAACCTGTCCGATGTTTGAGAGTAGGATAAAAATTATTCCCAGTACGAAAGTTTTTTTATATCGTACGAAGTACATTTTTAGTTGAAATAGATTTCTGAACAAGTTGAAATAGAGTCCTTTCTATAAGCAACAATAAAAAATCTTCTGTTTAGTCACAACTAATAATTAGCCAATAATTTCGAAACCAGTATACTTATGCAGAACTTTTGGAACTACAACTTTACCTTCGGGTGTTTGGTTGTTCTCTAAAAGCGAAACCATCAAACGGCTTGTTGCCAGACCCGATCCGTTAAGTGTATGGACGAATTCAGGTTTCTTTGTTTCTTCTCTTCTAAATCTAATGTTAGCTCTTCTTGCCTGGAATGCTTCGAAGTTACTGCACGATGAAGCTTCGAGCCATTTATTTTCTGCCGGGGACCATGTTTCAATATCGTAACATTTTGCTGCAGAAAAACTTAGATCGCCTGTGCACAACATCAAAATTCTGTAAGGAATACCCAATTCTTTTAAGATATCTTCTGCATCAATTACCATCAATTCAAGTTCGTCGTAAGAATTTTCCGGTTTGCTGAATTTAACCATTTCAACTTTGTTAAACTGGTGAACACGTAAAAATCCTTTGGATTCTTTTCCGTAAGAACCGGCTTCGCGACGGAAACACGGCGAGTAACCAACATACTTAATTGTTAACTCTTTCTCAGATAAAATTTCATCACGGTGAATATTAGTAATAGGAACTTCAGCAGTAGGAATTGGATACAATCCGTCTTTCTCAATGAAATACATATCCTCTTCCATTTTAGGAATTTGACCGGTCCCTTTCATTGATTCACGGTTAACAAGTATTGGCGGCATTATTTCTTTATATGAATGATGCTTAAGATGATAGTCGAGCATAAAGTTAATTAATGCTCTCTCTAAAGTTGCACCTTTACCAGTATAAAGAGAAAAGCCGGAGCCGGAGATTTTTGTACCGCGCTCAAAATCGAGTATCTGTAATTTCTTACCGAGTTCAATATGATCCAAAACTTTGAAATCATTTTTGAAATTAAATCCTTCGGGGAGCCATTGCCGGACTTCAACATTATCCTCTGCACTTTTACCAACCGGTACGGATGAATGTGCTAAATTAGGAGTGTTACGGAGTATGTCTTCAATTTCATTTTCTAAATCGCGGAGTTGTCCATCGAGCAATGTAATTTCATCACCTACGCGTTTCATCTCAGCAAAAATTTCAGTTGTATCTTTCCCTTCCTTTTTGAATTGCGGAATCTGGGATGAAACCTGATTTTTCTTTGCTTTAAGATCTTCTGTTTTGGTTATCAATGAGCGGCGTTGTTCATCTAATTTTAAAATTGTATCAACAATATCAGCTGCATTTTTGTTAAGCAATCCCTGTTTAACCAGTTCCTGATTTTCGCGAATGAATTTTACGTCAAGCATCTTTTTATTTTCCTAAAAATTAAATTCTATTTCTAAATCATTTTTTACTTTTGAATAATAAATCAATTCTGCATCAATTTTTTCAACTAATTCAGATTTCGTTTTATAAGACACGGGCTTAATTGAAACAGCAGTAGTTCCTATAAAACCATCAATTCCTTTTGATTCCTCCTCTGGAGTTGCTAATCTATAATCTAGATTTTGAGATTCAGCGATTTTTTTCAATATCGCTTCTTGAAATCTTAAACCAACAAAGGTCTTTACTATTACTAAATCTGTAACCCATTCTTCAATAAGTGTCTTGTCAATTTTGTTTATTGCATCCTTAAATAACTCAACCATTGCTGATATCTTTTCAGCAGCATTTTTAATTGCTTCGGGATGTTTTTCCAAATACCATGATTTCCACTCATCTAAGCTCGAACCTGAAAACTCTTGTATTAAATCACTTACTTGTCAATTTTGTTTATTGCATCCTTAAATAACTCAACCATTGCTGATATCTTTTCAGCAGCATTTTTAATTGCTTCGGGATGTTTTTCCAAATACCATGATTTCCACTCATCTAAGCTCGAACCTGAAAACTCTTGTATTAAATCACTTA
>JAGXSM010000292.1 GCA_018333725.1 Melioribacter sp.
AAACCGAAAAGAAACTTGAAATTACTGATGAGGAACGACCTGTTGGCATCCAGATTTATGGTGGTAATCTCGAGCCAATGATTCAAGCTGCAAAAATTGCTGAAGAGAAAAGTCCTGAAATCATTGATATAAACGCCGGATGCTGGGTTAAAAAAATTGCAGGTCGTGGGGCAGGTGCCGGTTTATTGAAAGATCCATGTTACATGCAAACAATGGTTGAGAGTATTGTTAAAGCAGTGAAAATTCCGGTAACAGTTAAAACGAGAATTGGATGGGATAATAATTCCATCAATATTTTAGATGTTGCTAAAAGAATTGAGGACTCTGGCGCTGCTTCTCTAACTTTACACTGTCGTACAAAAGTTCAGGGACATAGCGGGGAAGCCGATTGGTCGTGGATTCCTAAAGTAAAAGAAGTAATAAATATTCCTGTAGCACTTAACGGAGGAGTATTTACTGCTACTGATGTTGTTAGAGCATTCAATGAAACTAAGGCTGACGCAGTAATGATTGCGCGAGGAGCTATTGAACATCCATGGATCTTTAGAGAAGCTAAAGAATTATTGAAGGGCAGTCCATTTGAAGAAGTCTCTATAGATGAGAGAATAAACACCTGTTTACGTCATCTTAAATACTCTCTGGAAATTAAGGATGAGCGGGCTGCTATTTTACCATTTAGAAAATACTATGCCGGCTACTTAAAAGGATTACCTAAATCCAAAGAAGTAAGAATCGAATTATATAAGCAGCTGCATTATGCTCCCATCGAAGAAATTTTATTAAAATATTTGAATGAATTGCACAACCATAAATTAATAGAAAAGGATTACTCGGAGTAATTATGGATCTTAAAAATACCATCCGGGATGTACCGGATTTTCCCAAAAAAAGTATTATCTTCAAGGATATTACAACGCTACTTAAAAATCCGGAAGCACTTTCTTATGCAGCAGAAGAACTTTATAACCTTGCTAAAAATAAGAAGATAACAAAAGTAGCTGGAATCGAATCTCGTGGATTTATTTTGGGAGGATTGTTAGCTGAAAAATTGAAAGCTGGATTTGTCCCAATACGTAAACCGGGTAAATTACCAGCAGAAGTAATATCCGAATCCTACTCGCTTGAGTATGGAACTGATTCTATCGAGATACATAAAGATGCTATTATTCCGGGAGATATTGTGCTGCTCCATGATGACCTGTTAGCTACCGGTGGCACGATGGAAGCTGCTATTAAGCTGGTTGAGAAATTAGGTGGTAAAGTTGCACAAATTTCATTTCTTATTGAACTGAACTTTCTTAATGGAAGGGAGAAGTTGAAGAATTATGAAGTTCATTCGTTAATTCAATACGATGCAGAATAATTTTCTGACGATTTGTTCTTTATCCGGGACCTAACATTAATGTGAGAAGTTGAATTCTCTTCATATGTTTTAAACTGCTACTCATGTATTCTAAAAATTCAAAAGAAACTTCAAATATTTTATAATTTTAAAATATTTTCTGGATTATTTTTTTCGATTTCCCATTTTAAAGGATTTTGTTCGATGTATTTTCTTATTTGAAATAGCTCCTTTTCATTTCGAATAATTCTGTCGTAAAAACGTGGTTGCCAGGCAAAACTGATGAAACCATTCTGGTGAATCTGTTTAGTCACAGAGGGTTTAAATCAACGAATAATATCACTCAAACAATTTCTAACAATACGTAAAGACGCGTCGAATGCGTCTCCTACAAAATCATTTTTGTTTTCGAGACGCACACGGTGCGTCTCTACTTCTGATCCATTAATTATTATTATCCCGTGAATATGATTTGGCATAACAACATAATAATCCAAATCAACATTTTTTCTTAATTCTTTTGTTTTTAACCATTCTTTATTGGCAATTATACCCAATTCATTCAAAACCATTTTGCCATCTACAATTGTTCCAAAATATTCAATATGATGTTGTGTGTTTATTGTAACATAATACCACCATGGAGTGGAATAATCCCATCCTTTCAATCTGGCTGATTCTATACGGAATGTATTTTTGAATATTGACATATACTTTTATTTTAGCCGGGATTTATTCTGTCCCTACATTTTAAAATTTATTGGAGCTATTACCACAACAAATTCGCCTTTGGTTACTTTATTACTAAAATCTGATAATATTTCCGAAGCAGTTCCACGCCAGACTTCTTCAAATTTCTTTGTTAATTCTCTACACACTGCAATTTGTCTTTCCGGAAAATATTCATTTAATTCATTCAAAAACTTTTCAATACGGTAAGTAGATTCATACAATACAATTGTTCTTTCTTCTACAGCCAATTCCTTTAATTTTGTCTGTCGACCCTTCTTCTGGGGCAGGAAACCCTCAAACACAAAAGCATCAGTTGGTAGTCCGCTTATACTTAGTGCAAGAGTTACAGCACTTGGACCGGGAATACCAATCACTTCAATTCCATCTTTAATTGCTGCGTTTACAACGCGTGTTCCGGGGTCAGAAATTGATGGCGTTCCGGCATCAGATACAAACGCACAATTCAATCCACTTCTTATTTTATTTATTAACTCCGGAATCTTTCTCGTTTCATTCTGTGCATTAATGACAAACAACGGTTTACTAATACTATAATGGTCTAAAAGAATTTTCGTAACGCGAGTATCTTCGCAGATTATCAGATCAACTGATTTCAGTGTTTCAATCGCACGGAATGTAATATCGGAAAGATTACCGATCGGAGTTGCAACGACGTATAGTTTGCCCATGTTCAATTTTTTTTATGCAAGATAATATAATTGGAACGAAGAGTGAAGAATGCAGAGTTCAGAATTGAACATTTATTTATGGGCTCTGCATTTTATTTATTATAGAGAATTTAAAGTCTCCCTGATAATTGAAATACCTTTATCTATTTCCTCTCTCGTAACATTTAGAGGTGTCCTAAACCGAACCGTACTTACACCGCAGCCAAGCATAATCATTTTGTTCTTATAAAGTTGGGTTAAGAATTTTTTTCTTACATCCGGATTGGGCATATCAAATGCACAGAGTAATCCGAGTCCTCTTGCTTGAAAAACTAATTTTGGGAATTCATTCTGAAGGTCAAGCAGGTTTTCTAATAGATACTCGCCAACAATCGTAGAATTTTCAACAAGATTTTCTTCTTCAATAATTTCGAGGTTCTTTCTTGATCTTACCATATCAACAATATTACCGCCCCAAGTAGAATTAATTCGGCTCGATGTTCTGAACACATTCTCTTTCACATCATCAATTCTATCGGAAACCATTATACCGCAGATCTGAGTTTTCTTACCAAAGCCAATTATATCCGGTTCAACATAATGTTCGTAAGCCCACATTTTACCGGTCATACCAATACCGGTTTGAACCTCATCAAACATCAGAAGAATTTCATTTTCATCTGCTATTTCTCTTAACTTCACAAAAAATTCTTTTCTGAAGAAATTGTCTCCGCCTTCACACTGGATCGGTTCAATTATTATTACAGCAATATCATCGGGATTATTTTTTATGGCAGAGTATATTTCATTTATAGCTTGTTCTTCTAATCGAATTACTT
>JAGXSM010000293.1 GCA_018333725.1 Melioribacter sp.
TGACTGATTGGGACATTATTTTCTAAGAGCTCCCTTAGAATCATTACTTTCTGTTCTGCTGTGTAATGTTTTCTTTGATGCATGGAATCCTCCATTGTTTTTACACTATTGTAAATTTAGGAAATTCCATTTCCATCTGAAGCGTTACAATATCTTTTTCTAATCTCCTGAAGATACTCTTTCTTTGCCGAATTGCTCATA
Organism: Melioribacter sp.; assembly: GCA_018333725.1. GTDB lineage: Bacteria > Bacteroidota > Ignavibacteria > Ignavibacteriales > Melioribacteraceae > DSXH01. The sequence goes on from JAGXSM010000293.1 coordinate 202, forward strand.
GATAACCTCACTATTTTCGGTTACCTATATTATGGCGCAACGACCTTTTTAGAAATCTACTTGGGTTACTTTATTTATGGCGCAATGCGGTCAAAAGTATGGTAAAATTTTTATTGACTATTTATATCAAAAGTTTACTATATTACAATATAAATTCTACGGTAACGCATATAGAATTAGCGAACTTCTACGATAATATTATTGTCTAAAGTGAGTATCCACTTAATTATTGGTAAAAAATGTCAAAACTCGTAAAATCCTCTAAGATTGTGCTCAATCTGGAAGTACATTTATATAAAGAAGATGAGTATTTTGTAGCTTTTTGTCCAGCATTGAATTTGTCAGCATACGGAGATACAAAAACTAAAGCTAAAAGAGCTTTTGAAACTGAATTAAATATCTTTATTGAAGAGAGCCATAAAAAAGGGACCTTTGAAAAATACTTACTTCAACAAGGGTGGCAGTTAAAACAATTACCAAAACCTCAATATCAACAACCCCCATTGCAAAAACTCAAAAAGCCATCATCAAAGGCTACTTATACCGAGGTGTTCAATACAGAAATCGCCATACCTTGTTGTTGATTTATGGGAGCTAAGACAATACCATTATCAAAATGGAAACGGTATTTAAAATCACTTGGCTTAAAACCTATAAGAACTAAATCATCTCACGAAATCTGGGATTATAGTGACACTCAAAAATTGTTGCGCCCAGTTACTTTAGACAATAATTATAAAGATGTTCCTATTACCCATATTCATACAAGTCTAAAAACGCTTAACATCAGTAAAACTGATTTTGAAAAAGCAATCAAAAATTTCTAAAACCTTTAGATAGTCTAAATTCTTCAAGATCTGTCTGTTACTTTTTATCGTTCAGACACATTTAACCCACGCCCAGGTAATCTAAAAAAATTATAAACAGGAATAAAAATAGATAAAAAAATTATACATCTATTTAAAGGACTTACCCTTCAAGAGATTTTTCGTTTGCTTATGGCTGTAAGAGAAGAAATAGAAAAAAGACAAACAATTACTTGATTAAATTGAAAATGGAATCAACCATATTATATTCAATCTTTCACACTTAAGCCGTGCTGACTACACGACAATTATTTACGAATAATGATTAAAATAAACTTATTTCTTTAATGTAGGAATGGGAGAATAAAACTACACTTTAATTTTAGGGTTTGATCTCTGATTGAAAAATGCTTGTGCTTTAAGAACGATTGAAAAATTAATAACAAGATAAATATTTAGTTGTCCATTAAATCAACTACTAATTTAAAAATGATACAACCGGGTGAAATTTTCTATATAGACTGAAAACTTAATGTCATTGGTACTCAAATCATAAAGCAGTCTATCTTTTAACCGATCTAGTTTGGAATTGCTCCAATTCGTTTTCAAACGGACCTTTATTTAGACATAAGAAAAGGTCCATTTATGATGCGAAAAGTGAATATTGCCTTGAAATTTAAGGAAAATTATTTTTAAATAGGCCATCAACTACTTTACAAACTCCATAAATTCATATAAATTGGTGGAGTTATAATCCATAAATTATTATAAATATTGGGATATTATGATAAAAAGATTATTTGAAATCGAAAAACTTTTCTGGAAGGGTAAAGTTCTTATCATTTATGGACCTAGAAGGGTTGGTAAAACTACATTGCTAAAAGACTTTTTGGCTAATACAACATATAAGTACAAATCCGACTCTGGAGACAACATACCAACACAGCAGATTTTCTATTCACAAAGCATAGAGGAGCTCTCCTCATATGTTCAAGGTTATCAACTTCTTGCAATTGATGAAGCCCAGGAAATTAAAAATATTGGAATGGGTCTTAAAATTCTAGTTGATAATTTCCCCGATCTAAAAATAGTAGTAACCGGTTCATCGTCATTCGATTTATCTCAAAAAATTGGAGAACCGTTGACCGGTAGGAAAAGGACTATTATGCTTTATCCTTTCTCTCAACAGGAACTACTTGGTCTCTATAATCGATATGAATTAAATAGCAAGCTTTCTGATTTTTTAGTATTTGGATCTTATCCCGAAGTTTTTGTGGCTAAATCAAAAATAGAAAGAATAGAAATCTTAAGGGAGTTAGTTGGTTCTTACTTACTAAAGGATATTTTAGCTTTGGGAGGGATTCGAGGACCAAAAGAACTGTTTGATTTATTGAAATTACTCGCATTTCAAGTAGGAAGTGAAGTATCACTAAATGAATTATCGTCGAATTTAAAGATAGATGTTAAAACAGTTGACAGATACTTAAGTATTTTAGAACAGGGATTTGTCATATACAGATTGGGTTCTTTTAGTCGTAACTTAAGGAAAGAAATAACTCGCAAATCAAAATACTATTTTTGGGATAACGGGATTAGAAACGCTATTATTTCTCAGTTCAATGATCTGAAGGACAGAAACGATACTGGAAAATTGTTCGAGAATTTCATGATTCTCGAAAGAGTAAAATTTCTTTCGAATAATTTCATATATAAGAACAATTATTTTTGGAGAACTTACGATCGTAAAGAAATTGATTTAATTGAAGAGGGTGACGGCAAGCTCAATGCATATGAATTTAAGTATTCAGACAATGCAAAAATAAAAAAACCTGTTGAATTTTTAAATGAGTACCAGAATTCATTTTTTACGTTTTATCATTCGAAGAACTACCTGGATTTTATTTTACCCTGATGCTGCTAATGGCTGATTCTGAACAATCAGACAGATTGGTTTTCTTGTTAGTCTTTAGTCAGAAAATTATTCCTTTACTAAAAAAATACCTTATCTCAAATATTGGTCTAAAAGTGATTATACGAAGTAATGAAAATATTTGTTTAAAGATGTTCTAAAGTTTAGCACTATTACTCAAATCATAATCCAGCCTTGAGAGAAACGTTTAGTCTCTCTATGAACAATGGATTAAAAATTCCACAAAAATAGTTCCTCTAAAGATAATCAATGAAAAAGACCTATCATTAAAACCATCTTGGAAATAATGCCTCATTGGTAATTTTTTATTCGATAAATAAAACGGACTGTTACCTGATGTGGCAGGTTAATGGACTTTGAGTATTGGTTCAGCGTGAAATGGAATTTCGGTTTAACTAAGTAAGGGGAAAAAGTCGTCTGAATGAGTTGATAATCAGCTGACATTTTTCACCTCGTACCGAG
>JAGXSM010000294.1 GCA_018333725.1 Melioribacter sp.
ACCCGTTGTTCATATCCAATTGAATTTATTCCTAATGTAATTGAAGAAGGGTATGTTCGAACACATCCTAAAAATGTTATCTTCCTAACATGTGATGCCTCCGGAGTAATGCCGCCAATTGCACGTTTAACTCCCGAACAAGCGCAATATCATTTTATTAGTGGTTATACTTCAAAAATTGCCGGTACCGAAATTGGTCTTGGTATTGAACCGCAAATTACTTTCTCTGCATGTTTCGGTGGTCCATTTATGGTTCGTCATCCTTTCGATTACTCCGAAATGTTGAAACAAAGATTACTTAAGCACAATGCTACTGTTTGGCTGGTTAATACCGGTTGGGTTGGAGGAAGATTCGGAGTTGGTAAACGTATTAGTATCCGTCATACACGTAATCTGCTTAATGCGGCACTTGATGGTAAGCTTGATAAAATAAAATTCCGTAAAGATAAACTTTTCGGTTACGAAGTACCGATGAGTTGTCCTGATGTTCCGGAAGATGTTTTGTATCCGGAAAATTCATGGGGCAATAAAGACGAATACTGGAAAAAATACGATGCTCTTGCAGCAAGATTTATAGAAAACTTCAAACTGTTTGAAAATGGTTGCTCTAAAGAAGTAATTGCTGCCAGTCCAAAAAGGCTGTAATCTTTTTTATTAAGTGGTTTCATCAAGCTTAAGGTGGAACCACTTAACTCTCCTTTATAATTTACAATTAATAACGTATTTTTTATAAGAAGCATTAACATATTCAAAAGGGTAATCAGTTGACGGTATCAAAAAGAATTAGCAAGATTAATATTTCATCAACAATGAAAATTGCCCAGGAAGCCAAAGAGATGCTTCATAAGGGAATTGATGTGATTGACCTGAGCGTTGGTGAGCTGGATTATCCTACACCGCCTAATGTTAAAGATGCTGCAAAAAAAGCAATTGATCTGAATTTTACAAAGTACACTACTAATTCCGGAACGATTGAGTTGCGGGAAGCAATTGCAGAAAAATTGTGTAAAGAAAATTTTCTTAATTATTCACCATCGGAGATTATAGTTTCAAATGGTGCAAAACAATGTGTCTATAATGCAATTCAGTCTGTTATAAATGATGGCGATGAAGTTATTTTCTCATCTCCATATTGGGTTTCATATCCTGAGATGGTTTCTCTTGCACATGGTAAAAGTGTTGTTATAGATACAAATGAAAGGGATAGTTTTAAAATCAGTCCCGGGCAATTAGAAGAAGCTATTTCAGCAAGGACAAAACTAGTAATTCTCTGTAATCCATCTAATCCGACCGGTGCACTATATACTAGGAATGAATTGGAGAAAATAGCTGAGATTATTGAGAAACATAATTTTTATGTTATTGCTGATGAGATTTATGAAAAAATGGTTTATGATGAGAATGAGTTTGTTAGTTTTGCATCCATAAGTGAGAAAGTTAAAAGCAAAACAATTGTTATAAACGGACTATCAAAATCCTATGCAATGACAGGATGGAGAATTGGTTACGCCGCCGGTCCGCAACATATTATTAAAGCTATGAATAAGATTCAAAGCCACAGCACTTCTAATGCATCATCAATTTCTCAGGCGGCAGCAGTAGAAGCGCTTCTGGGTCCGCAAACTTTTATCGAACATATGAAGAATGATTATCAAAAAAGAAGGGACTTTTTCTTTAACGAAATTAATTCAATAAATGGTCTCCAATGCTTTAAACCGCATGGTGCATTTTATCTCTTTCCAAACATTACTTATTTTTTTAACAAGTCAACTAATATTTTCCGCATAGAACATTCCTTTGACCTGGCGATGTATTTATTGTATGAAGCAAAAGTAGCTGCAGTACCGGGAAGTTCATTTGGTTCCGAAGGATATCTAAGAATGTCATATACTGCATCAATGGAAAAATTGGGAGAGGCTGCAGAAAGAATAAAAAACGCTCTGGGTAAGTTAATTTAATTGTTTAAATAAAACTCGAGCGCTCTAAGTACTTTTTCTGTTTCCATTTTTTGACCAGTCCATAATTCAAATGAGTGCGCTCCCTGTTCAACAAACATTTTAAGCCCTGTTATTACTGTTGCCCCTTGTTGTTCGGCAATCTTTAAGAATTTAGTTTTAACCGGAGTATAAACAACATCGAACACAATCTGATCTTTAGAAAATGACTCCGGTATCGTTGTCGCGGAATCATCAATGTCTGGAAACATACCAATTGTAGAGGTATTCACAATTAATTTTGAATCCTGAAGCACTTTAACAACATCGGGCGGAACAAGATGATAAGCTTTTATTTTATTAAAAAGCATTTTGGAGGAAAAATATTCTTTTAACGACTCCGCAATTTGTTCCGTTCTGTTGATTATATTAATTCGTCCAACTTTAAAATTTCTTATCAAAGCATAAATTACACTTCTCGCCGCACCTCCGGCGCCTATTACAGTTACATTTGCATTCTGAAGATTGTCACGATATGGATTTAATGATTCTACTACACCGATTACATCTGAATTAAAACCCCGCAAAACACCGTCATCGTTCACTACGGTATTAACTGCGCCAATTATACTTGCTTCCTCAGAAACATCTTTTAGCAATGGAATAATTTTCTCTTTCAACGGCAATGTAACATTAAAACCTTTTATTCCAAGAGCAATAATTCCTTTTAAAGAATCTTTAAGCAGACTTGTCGGAACATCGAAGGGCAAATAAATATAATTAAGTCCGGCAAGTTCAAAAGCAATATTATGCATCAAAGGAGAGTAAGAATGCTTAATCGGGTGTCCGATTATTCCGAGAATTTTTGTATTGTTATTGAATTTATTTTGTGTATTCATAAAAAACTAGGATTTATTATCATCAAGTAGTTTAGTAAAAAGTTTAGATGATTTTACTTCAGGGTAATCGCGAGTGAATTCATTTCTAATATTCGGATCCAGTTCAAATGTTTTTTTAAGACATTCAATTGCTTCTTGAGTTTGACTGAGTAAAAAATTGATTTTGGCTTTTCCGTAATATGAATTAGCATGATTCGGTTTTAATCTTATA
>JAGXSM010000295.1 GCA_018333725.1 Melioribacter sp.
TCTTGAAGAAAGTGTTATCCGCGACGACCTTTTTGGTGGTTTTGGTTTTGCCGAAAGCATTGCCGAAGAATCTAAAGAAGCTGCAATTATTAAAAACAAAACACCTATAATGGTAGTAATTGGTAACCCGCCATATAGTGTAAGCTCTTCTAATAAAGGGAAGTGGATTACTGATTTGATAAAGGATTACAAGAAAAATCTGAATGAAAGAAAGATTAACCTTGATGATGATTATATAAAATTTATCCGCTTTGCCGAGCACTTTATTGAAAAGAACAAGTCCGGTATTGTGGCTATGATTACAAACAACTCTTTTATTGATGGAATTACTCATCGGCAAATGAGAAAACATCTCCTTGAAACTTTCGACGATATCTATATTCTTGATTTGCATGGTAATGCTAAAAAGAAAGAAAAAGCCCCGGATGGAAGTAAAGACGAAAATGTTTTCGATATTCAACAAGGTGTTTCCATTAATATTTTTGTAAGAAAAGAGATTGAAAGGAGAAAACTTGCCAATGTTTATCATTCAGAGCTATTTGGAATTAGAGAAGGGAAATTTAATAAGCTTACTGAAAGTAATATAAAAAATATAAAATGGAATTCGCTTTATTATACTACGCCAAATTATTTTTTTATTCCAAAGGATTTTAGGCTTGAGGATGAATACAAAAAAGGATTAGCCATTAATAATTTACTACTAATCAATAGTAGCGGGGTTGAAACTCAAAATGACTTTGCAAACATTTTTTTTGAAAAAAACGATTCTCAAAACATTTTGAATGACTTTATAAAACTGACTGAAATAGAATTAAAAAGTAAGTATCATTTTAAAGATGGAAGAGATTGGAAAGTAAATGATGCAAAACGTGATTTGATCCAGAACAGTGTTCTATTTAATAAAATACAGTATAGACCCTTTGATTTAAGGTTTATAAATTATACTGGGTTTACAAAGGGGATTACAGCTTATCCTCGTTTTGACATAATGAGAAATTTTACCGAAGATAATTTTGGACTAATATTTAAAAGGGGATTTGATGAAGATAATTCTGCTCCGGTTTTTATTTCTAACTGTATTATTGACAGAAGAAGTTGGAGCAGACCAGGAATGCAAGGTGCAGAAGTTGTTGCTCCATTATATTTAAATTCTGAATTAAATGGAAAGATACCAAATCTTAACAATAATATTGTTGAAAAGATTGAAAAGAATATAGGTAAAGTTAAACCAGAAGAATTATTTGATTATATTTATGCAATATTACACTCACCAGGTTACAGAGAAAAGTATAAAGAGTTTTTAAAGATCGATTTTCCGCGTGTGCCGTATCCCAAAGACAAAAACAGTTTCAAAGAGCTTGTAAAACTTGGAACAGAACTGCGTTTACTGCACCTTCTCGAATCTCCAAAGATTAATAAGTTTATTACAACTTATCCCGTTGCCGGAACAGATAAAGTTGAAAAGCCGGTATATAAAAACGGTAGTGTTCATATAAACAACGAACAGTACTTTGGTAACGTTCCTGAAATTGCATGGAGTTTTTACATTGGCGGATACCAGCCGGCCCAAAAGTGGTTAAAAGACCGCAAAGGCAGAACTCTTACCAACGAGGACACTGTGCATTACCAGAAAATAATTGTGGTATTAACGGAAACAGACAGGATAATGAAGGAGATTGACATTGTAATGTTGCAAAACAATTATTTCAACTGATTTTGTATTACCGTAAAAAATTAAAAACATTTCTCTTTTACTTCTTACTAAGAGAATATGAAAAAATATAGAATATATATTGATGAGGTTGGCAATAATGATCTTGGCAGTTCGGATAATCCCAACCACCGTTATCTTAGTTTAACAGGTTTGATATTTGAATTAGATTATGTCGGTAAAATAGTTACACCATCTATTGAAAGACTAAAGCAGAAATATTTTCCCTATCACCCTGATGAACCGGTAATTTTACATCGCAAAGAAATTATAAATAAAAAATATCCTTTCAATTCACTTAAAGATGCAAGAGTTGAAGATAATTTTAATCATGATTTGTTAAAGCTTATTGGCGAACTCGAATACACTATTGTTTCAGTGTTAATTGATAAGAAGGAGCATAAAATTAAGTATTCCACCTGGAAGTACGACCCTTATCACTACTGCATGGAAATATTATTGGAAAGATTTTTCTTTTTTTTAGAAAGTAATTCTGCAGTTGGTGATGTTATGGTTGAGTCCAGAGGTGGTAAAGAAGATATGCGTTTAAAAAAATCATTCTCTAATATTATTGAAAATGGTACCAATTTTATTGATTCCGAAAGGCTAAAACAGCGATTTACGAGCTGTGAACTAAAAGTAAAACCGAAGTTGTTAAATATAGCTTGTCTTCAACTTGCTGATTTGCTGGCACATCCTTCCCGTAGGTTTATGTTTAGAACATACCGTATTGATGAAGGAAAATCGTACATATTCGGGGACAATATTATTAAGTTAATCGAAAAAAAATATTATCGGGGAAAATCCGGAATTGAAGGTTATGGCATTAAGCTTCTGCCATAAAAAACCCCGATTTCTCGGGGCAAAGGCTCATGCGTCCTTCCACCTCCAGATGAACTGGATTGATGCAAATATAGTATTTTCATCAACAAAATAAAAATCAATCTATTAAATATGATTAGAATAAAAATTAATACTTTTTTGATTCTGCTCTCAGCTCTCTTAATTCTACATTCTTCTTCCTTCGCTCAATATTCCGTTACTACCTTTGCCGGTTCAGATTCCGGATTTGTGAATGGCTCATTGATCAAAGCAAAGTTTAATGGTTCATTCGGAATTTGTATTGATAAGGATGGAAATTTCTACATCGCAGATTCGGGCAATAATTGTATAAGAAAAATTAATACAGATGGAGTTGTATCAACCTTTGCCGGAACTGGTAAAGCCGGTCATTTAGATACTGATAGATTATCAGCAACGTTCAACTCTCCAACAGGAATTTGTACCGATAATGATGGCAATTTTTATATTGCTGATTTTCTAAATCATACAATCCGTAAAATCGATAATGAAGGAACCGTAAAAACACTTGCGGGTTCTGGTCATCCGGGATTTGTAGATGGTTTTGCTGATGAGGCACAGTTTAATTTTCCACGAGGAATTGCTATTGATGGATTCGGAAATTTATTTGTTGGCGATAGCTGGAATCACCGCATAAGGAAAATAACTCCTGATGGAAACGTTACAACTTATGCCGGTGGCGGAACAGATATTGGTCCAGATAGCAAAGGAAGCTGCATTGATGGTCCAGATACGACTGCAAGATTTTTTACACCATGTGGAGTTGCGTGCGACTTATACGGAAATGTTTATGTTGCCGACGCACTCAATCATAGAATAAGAAAAATTGATAACTTTAAAAATGTTACAACCGTTGCGGGAACAAGTGAACCCGGCTGGAATAACGGTGGATTTTTTGACGGAGATAATAAATCGGTAATTCTTAACACTCCAACTGAGCTTTGTGTTTCATTTGACGAGGAAATTTATTTCAGCGATACATTCGGAAATAGAGTTAGAAAAGTAAGTTTTGATGGTATCGTTACAACTGTTGCCGGAGACGGAACTCCTGGATTTCTTGATGGTAATGGAATGTTATCCAAATTCAATTACCCGCGTGGAATAACTTTGGATAATGCCGGGAATAAAATTTATGTGATTGACTCAAAAAATTTTAAGGTGAGAGTGATTACTACTGAACTTAAAGATTAATACGCAGAGGTCGCAGAGAATAACGCAGAGAAAAAAATGTTATTTGAAAAGATGCATATATTTATGACCGCTGCCCGTATTGAA
>JAGXSM010000296.1 GCA_018333725.1 Melioribacter sp.
AAAAAGGGGATTGGTTATCTTCCACAGGAAGCTTCGATATTCCGCAGATTGACAGTTGACGATAATATTATGGCAATATTACAAATGCTGGATCTCCCTGATAAAGAAAGGAAGGAGCGTCAGGAAAAATTACTTGAAGAACTTGGAATTGTTAAAGTAAGAAAGACTATGGGTTACCAGCTTAGCGGCGGGGAAAGAAGAAGAACTGAAATTGCCAGAGCCCTTGCAACCGAACCAAAATTTATTTTGCTTGATGAACCGTTTGCGGGCGTGGATCCCATTGCCGTTGAAGATATAATGAACATTGTTGCTAATCTTAAAAACAAAAACATCGGAATACTAATAACCGATCATAACGTTCATGAAACCTTGAGCATTGTTGATAGAGCCTATATTTTAATTAACGGTCAGATCTTTAAGGAAGGTACTGCCGATCTACTTGCAAAAGATAATGATGTTAGGAAAATGTATTTAGGGGAAAAATTCAGGTTAGACAGATACTCAGAGGATTAAGCAAAAATTAAATATGAAATTATTGATACAGATATTGTGTAAAGAATTATTAAAACTGATTTTTTAATTCGTCTCTTACGGATTAACTTCCTCTGAAAAGTCCATGTAGTAGTTTCATCCCTTTTATAATCGCCCTTTTCAATAGACCAGTTATTGAACCCGTTGTTTTTCATATAGACTTTCTTAATGATTAACTACGAAGAAAAAATAGTTGTTTTGATTCTAATATTAAATGACTGATGTCACATTAAAATAACAAAAGTAAGCCAGGAAAAATTCAATTTATAAAAAAATTATCTGTTGAATTCTTTAATTATTTTTTGAATTTCATCTTCTGTAATTCCACTTCCTAATACACTTTCTTTGGATATGCTACCAGACTTTCTGCTCACATTACCAAGAGGATTTGTTACCGGGTTACCTGCACGCGCTCTTAACCGTTCTTCAATTTGTTTTGTAAAATTACCTTCCTGTTTAGCACCGGATAAACTCAATGTAGATGGAAGATCAAACGATGAAACTGAAACACCGGGATTAACCGGACGTGTTTCGAACGCCAGTGTTTTTACATTCATTAAATGTTTTGCCGAAACATTTTCGGATACTATTGATCCACCCCATGTCCCGGGTCCTAAAGTCATAGATGGCATTAACGCCGTTGTATATCCAACCGCACCAACCGATGAAGGTGTATTGACCACTATTCTGAAAGCCGGTTTTTCCAGTGCAAATTTCATAATTACTTCTTTATCGTTGGAGTGAATAACAAGGGTATGACCTATTCCACCAAATTGTAATAACTCAATACATCTGTGGCATCCTTCCAGCCATCCATCAACTGTATAGAATGCCAGCATTGGCGAAAGTTTTTCTATTGATAATGGTTCCTGTTTGCCAACAGAAGCGCATTCTGCAACAAGTACTGTTGTATTTGGAGGAACTGTAAAACCTGCATAGTTCGCAATCCATGCAGCGGATTTGCCTACTATATCTGCATTTAATTTTGCCCCTTTAGCAACCGTATTTTCTAATTTTTTCTTTTCTTCATCATTTACAAAATAACATCCAATTCTCTTAGCTTCTTCAATTACTTTATCGCGCAAAGGTCTATCAACAATCATTGCCTGTTCGGACGAACACAAAACGCCATTATCGAAAGTTGTTCCATAAACTATATCGGCAACAGCTTTCTGATAATTTGCAGTTCTTTCGATAAATGCCGGAACATTACCCGGACCAACGCCATAAGCAGGTTTACCCGAACTGTAAGCCGCTTTAACCATTGGAGTACTTCCCGTAGCCAGAATTACGGCAATATTTTTATCTTTCATTAAAGCTTCGGTTCCTTCGATTGTTGGTAAGGTCATACATTGAATTAATCCCTTAGGAGCCCCGGCTTTTTCCGCTGCTTCAGATAAAACTCTTAATGCTTCTGCTGTGCTGTTAATTGATTTTGGATGAGGGCTTGCAACTATTCCGTTTCTACATTTTAATGAGATTAGCGCTTTGAACATTGCTGTTGATGTCGGATTTGTCGAAGGTATTAAAGCAGCAACAACTCCCATCGGTTCAGCAATTTTTAAAATCTTCCCGTTATTTTGAATATCAATTACACCTACGGTTTTCAAATCCTTTATCGAATCCCAAACGTCTTTTGTACCGAATTGATTCTTAATAACCTTGTCCTGCCATTTTCCAAAACCGGTTTCTTCATTAGCCATTTTAGCAAGCCGCTCGGCTTCTTTGAATCCGGCATCAGCCATTGCTTTCACAACTTTATCAACCTGTTCCTGACTGAAGTATTTGAATTCTTGCTGGGATTCTTTTGCTGTTGCGGCTAAATTGCGTGCTTCTTGAATCGATTGAAGGTCTTTATCGAAATTCATCTGTTTTCCATTGTTTTCGTTGTCAAATATAAAGATAGGGGAGTAAAACTTCAATGAAAGGATTGATTGTTATTAATTAATGTTTTCTAAATCCACCGCCTTACTCTGTTGCAATAATTTATATAATCTTTCTTAAATGTATCTCTAAGCATTTTCTCTTCATTTTTTATAAAACGGGAATAGATCAATATGGGGAATAAGAAAACAATTAAGATTGCTCCAATGGATCCAAGTATTACGGATTCGCCCAATAAAAAGAGTGTCATCCCCAAATACATTGGATTGCGGCTAAATGAATATACTCCGTTTTCAACGAGTGATGTGGAGGTTTCGAAGGGTTTGACAGTCGTATTGTATTTTTTGAGTGCATTATCTGCCGCTATGTTCAATATACCGCTTATAATTAATGGAAGAATTCCAAGAAGATTATATGGGAAGACAATTATTTTTTTTGTTGGTATTATAAAGTGTATTATCAATATTATAAAAATCGATGAAATGAAATACGTTGGTGGTAAGATTTTCTTTTTCTCTTTCATTTCTATTTATCGAAAAATTTTTTCAAATCCTGATAACCGGATTTACTGACCGGAAGTTTTGTACTATCATGTAATAATGCATTGTATGTTTCTTTTTCCAATAATTGGATCTGTTTTACATACATAATATTTACGATGTAAGAACGATGAATCCTTATAAATTCTGCCGGGTCTATGTTCTCTTCAAAATATTTCATTGTTTTTTGTTTAAGGAAATTTCCCTTATCGGAATAGATCATTACATAATCATCCCGGGCTTCAATGTATTTTATTTCATTAACAGGAATTATAGAAATTTTCTGACCGGATTTTATAACAACTCTTTCAAGAAATTCTTCTCTATTCTCGATATGTTTTAACAAACCGTCAAGTTTTTTATCCAACCCGGATTTATTTTCAATCTGTTTAACGGCTTTATTAATCGCATCGGCAAATCTATCTTCTGAAAAAGGTTTTAACAAATAATCCGTTGCGTTTACTTCAAAAGCTTTAATTGCATATTGATCGAATGCAGTAGTGAAAATAATTACCGGTGGATTATCAATAATTTCCAGCATTTCGAAGCCGGTTAACTTGGGCATCTGTATATCGAGGAAAATAAGATCCGGTTCTTGTTCGCTAATCATTTTAACCGCATCAAAACCGTTTGTGCATTCGCCAATTATTTCTATTGATGAATATTTGCCCAGATATGTCTTAACTATATCACGGGCAAGTTTTTCATCGTCTATAATTAATGCTTTTATTCTTTGTCCCATCTTTACCTTGGTATAAAAATGTTTACTTTGAAAAGACCATTATTTTTTTCAACAGTTACAAGATTATCCTGATTATAAATTAATTTCATTCTCTGCTGAATATTCTTAATTCCAATTCCTTCACCTTTACGTGGTACTGATTCCGGATCGTAATTATTTTCAACAATGATTTTTAAATATTCCTTTTCCGGACCACATTTTAATTTAATCACTACCTTAAAAAGACTCTCATATACGCCATGTTTAATTGCGTTTTCGAACAATGGCTGTAAAATCATACTCGGAATTTCCATATCCTTGCATTCGGATTCAAGTTCTTCGACAAACTCAAACTTATCCGAGAATCGGACCTTTTCAATATCAAGATATAACTTTGCATTAGATATTTCTTCAACAAGTTTACTTTTTTGTTTTTCATTTTTTGAAAGAGTGCTTCTAAGAAATGACGAAAGTTTAATAGTCATTTCCCTTGCCTTATCAGGATTGCTTAACGTAAGTGAGCTTATTGAATTAAGGCTGTTAAAAATGAAATGCGGATTAATCTGGTATTTAAGAGATTTCAGTTCAGCTTCTTTAACCAGAGCGTTCAGTTCAGATTCCCTGAATAATTTCTGCCGGAAATTATTGTAGTAAATTATTACATAATCCACAGCAACAGTTATTGAATAGAAAAGAATACCGATCATGAAGCGCCATATTCCGGAATTGAACAAGTAGGTTTTGTAGCTTGCATCATCATTAAAAATGTTAATGAGAATATAATAACCGGATAGAACCCATATTGCAGATGTAATTACTGCGGCTGCCGAATGATTAATAAATATTTTTACCGGTGTATAATTTTCGAGCGTGTTATAACTTACCGTGTACCATAAACTTATACCAAGCAGAAAGTAAAGTGTATTATATACAATGCTTTCAGTGAATGCCTGTTCCAGCTTCACATCTAACAGAAAAACAATAACAATATTATGTATGATACTGATAAAGACCCAGATCAAAATGTAAACGGTAAATATTTTTATATTCTTAATAAAAGGATTTCCCATGGTCTTCCAATTTTAATAAGTTAATATTTCTCCACCGCCGAATAAAACGGTGCCCTGAATAATTAGTACCCCTTCTATATAATTTGAATCAGATGTCAAATATCTCTTGTCATCAAATCCGCCGAATACAGAAGTGACATTGACAATCACTTTCCAGTTTTTTGGTACAATAATTTCGCAGCCGCCGAATACACATGTAAGGTCAAGGTAATTTTCTCCAGCCGCTAACTTTGCATTATACAGGTTCAATTTAACCGATCCGAAGACAGCCGAAATTCTTCCACCCTTAAAATTTTCGGAAGTGATTAAGCGATTACAGCTATTGAAAACCATCGATTCATCAATTGTATCGCCGTAATAGGATTCCTGGTTCCCAGTTTGATCCTTTGTTTCTTCTTTAGTCTGCACGGTAATCGGGACATTTTTTTTCCTTGATAAGATTAAAAAACCGATAATGATTAAAAGTATAGGCCAGTAATCCCTGAATCTAAAATGCAAATTAAATGGGGCAAAAGAATTGAGCATCCCAAATGCACCAATTACAATAAAGATTATTCCTATAGTGCTGTTGCGTGAATTACTTAATAACACTAAACCGATAATAATAAATATTGTATGCCAGGAAAAAAGTAATTCTCGCAAATTGAAATCGAAGAACAGAAAATTATCTGCAATCCATAAAATTCCTATTGCGATTAAAATAATACCAAACCAGTCTTTAGATTTTACTCTCATTGTAAACTCCTTTCAATTAATTTTTTATTTCTCCACCGCCAAATAAACAGAGTCCCTTAACAATAAGTACCCTGTTCAAATCATATGCAATGTTGGGATCTTTTCTTCGTTTATCGCTGAATCCTCCAAAAATTGAAAGAACATCCGTTTCAACTTTCCAGTTAGAAGGAATAATAAGTGTAGTTCCTCCAAAAATTGCGGTAATTTCAAGTGTGTTTTCACCTTCGGCAAGTTTAGAACCAAGTAAGTTAATTTCCGAGCCGCCAAAAATTGAAACTGCACTTCCACCATTAAAGTTATCGGTGTTAATTGTTTTGTTCCCGCCACCGAAAATGCTTACATCTTCTAAAAAGTCGTTTGATTTTTTCTCGCTTGAATTCTTTTCTTCTCCTTCAAAGTGTTTGTAATGAAAGTAAGATCTGCTTCCTCTTCTTTTAAAAAGTATATATGCGCCAATGAGAATAAAAATCAGTGGCCATAATTCAGGAACAAGATTAAATAAACCGATAGCAAGAAAAATAATTCCTGCAGTTTTATTATCGGATAGGACAAATAATAGAATACCGAACAGTATAAAGAAGTACTCCCATGTAATGAATTCAATAGGGAATAAAAAAACATCGTAATTTCTTAATAGAAAAATAAATCCAATTAAGACAAGCATTATACCAATTACAATAGACGATTTGATTTTATGCATTGCCATGATTGCCTCCTAATTTGTTATTTCTGATTATTCTGACGCAAAGATATTGGATGAGTTCTGAAAAATGAATGGAAAATCGGTGAATGGTGGAAATTTATCGGTGAATGGAGAAATTAATTCAACGAAAAATCGAGCAATTTGTTAAGATCCAATTTGGCAATCAGTTTATCACTTTTAAGTGTTTCTAATATTGCTTCTAACGGAAAGATCTTACTATAGTTCAGGTAGTATAAAAGCGCATATAAAGAAACATTCTTAACCTGTACTCTATTTCTGAAATCGAATTTAATTACCTTTGAATTATTATCCGGTAATGTTAAACTACTATCGCAAAAAATAATTGCATTAGAAGAGCTCTTAATAGTTGAAGATGAATAATCGAGTCCGTCCTTAGAAGTAATTATAATAACATCCGGGTCTTTTGTACCTGTAAAGAGAATATCATCGGGGGATACGATAATATCTGATGATGAAAATCCCACACCAACGGTTACCGGGTAATTGCCTTTTTTAGAAACGTTTAATCCGGAACTTACAGCAGCTTTAGCAAAAATTTCTGCAGCCGATTGAACCCCTTCTCCGGCTGAACCGCTAATCAAAATATTTACCGGCGAATTGATATCAGACTTATATTTAACAGGAATCTTATCGTAATCATTAAATAAACTTTTTAGATCATTACTAATTTCAGTTTGATAACTATCTGATTCCTTATCAACAAAGTTTTTTATTTCGAGTCCCGCTTCTTCTACAGTATTTTTTAATTTCATACCGGGATTAGCTTTAACACCATAGCTCGGACAAATTTCCATAACCTCAACCAGCGAGAATCCTTTTGTTGTAAATGCTTTTGCCAGGACGTCAGAAAAATCTGTTGTGCCAATAACACGGCTTACAAACGATGCTCCTGCTGTTGTTGCCATACTGCAAATATCATAACCTGCTCTTTTCATTCCTTCGGGTGTAGTAGTAGTCTTAAAACCGTAAGGAGTAAATTCACTCGGCTGGCCACCGGTCATTCCATAAAGCATATTATTATGAACAATAACTGTTATATCGAAATTATTATGTGCCGCATCAATAATATGCTGCATACCGATTGTTGCACCGCCGTCTCCAACAAGTGCTATAACTTTTTTCTTCGGGTTATTCAGTCCTGCTGATATACCGGAAGCAAGTGCAACTGATCTGCCGTGTAAACCGTGGATTGTATGTGTCTTAAATGATTTATCGATTATTCCATGACAACCGATATCAGTAACAACAATAAGATCGAGAAGAGAATAGTTGTTCTTCTGCAATGCAAGATCGATATTATTTGCCACTAATGAATGTCCGCATCCTTTACAGTACGGAAGTTCTCCTTCTTCCAGGAATTTTCTAAACATAATTGCTCACCTGTTTAATAATTGCTGCCGGACTTATCATTTTACCAAACTCTGTAATGCTGATAATGTTAGTATCCGGTTTACTACCAAAGAGAATTTGTTGATACTGCCCGGTTAAGTTCTCTTCTGCTACTATAATTGTTTTGTAGCTGGATAATATTTCATAAT
>JAGXSM010000297.1 GCA_018333725.1 Melioribacter sp.
GATTACGACAACCGGACAACCCGGAACGATGGAAGAATAAAGCTGAATTATTATTACAAGTTCAACGACAAATCAAAATTCGAAAGCGGAATTCAGGTTAACCTTGCATACAGAAATTTCAATTACCTGTTTAAGACATTCAACTGGAATACAAATCAATGGTTTAACGATCCCACATATACTAACAAATTTGATTTCAGAAATAATGTTTACGCAGCGTTCGCAACTTATTCAAATAGCCTTGAAGCGCTTGAGTTAGATTACCAACTTGGATTACGCGCTGAACAAACCGATCGGCTCCTTCAACAAATAACACTGAACAAGGATTACGCTTACAACCGGGTTCACCTGTTTCCATCGATTAACCTGTTGAAAAAAATTGATCTGGCACAGCAGCTGCAATTTAGTTATAGCAGAAGAATCAATAGACCGTTTGAAGGCGCATTAAATCCTTTCCCGAATTATTCGGACTCTTATGCGCTGGCAATTGGTAATCCGGATCTTAAACCGGAATTGATTAACTCATTCGAATTAAATTATCAGAATACTATTGGCGGCGTATTTTTATCTGCACAGACATATTATAGAAACACAGAAAATACTTTTCAACAGACGGCATTAATTGGTCCCGATGGAAGATTAAATCTATCCTTTGGAAACATAGCAAAAACATATTCGCTTGGTTCGGAATTATCCGCCGGATTTTCTTTGGCACAATGGTTCCGGTTAGACCCGGCATTAAATCTATACAAAACACATCTCGAAGGAAAACTTAAGGATAATTCTTACGAGCAGAATGGATTTGTCTGGTCGGGCCGCTTGCGTTCAACGCTTTACTTTTCGCCCGAGACAAGATTCCAGGTTTCTCTCTTTTACACAGCAAAACAGAAAATATTACAGGGAGAAATTGACCCGGTTGTAAACTTAACTTTATCATTGCGTCAGGAACTTCTTGATAAAAAATTAATTGTTACGGCAACCGCGCAAAATCTTTTTAATACCGGAAGATTCAAATTATTTACCGATGCGGGTAACGGAACACTTTTATACTTAACCGCAAATCCCGAAGCACCCGTATTCAATATTACGCTCAGTTATAATTTCAATAACTTCAAAAACACATCTAAAGTAAACGATAGAGTTGATGTAAACTTAAACACCGGCTTTTAATTGACCCCAAAAGGGAGCGGAGAAATCCGCTCTCTTTTTCTATTAGCCATTCTGAAATTTCATTTCTAATTTTGAACCATTCCTTTACAAATTATTGTTTTACTTAGATGAAACTACAACAAGCAATTATATTCTTCGGAATCGTTTTCGCGGTTTACGGATTAGTAAACTATTATATCTACCGACGGGTTATACCGATTGTACCTGATAATTACAGATTAATTTTTACGGTGACTTTCCTTTTCGTTGTTATCTCGTACATCGCCGGAAGATTTTTAGAAAACTACTGGGTCTGGTATGTAAGCGATCTGCTGGTGTGGGCCGGTTCGTTCTGGATAGCAATAATGTTCTACACATTTTTGTGCTTAATAATAATTGACCTCTTCCGTTTAATAAACTATATAATTCCATTTTTTCCTTCGGTAATTTCCGAAAATCCTGATAAGGACAGAAGACTAATTACATTAGTGGTTTCTGTCTTTGTTTTTATAATGGTAGCCGGTGGATTTTTTACAACGCGCCTTATCACAGTAAAAAAATATAATCTTAGCATAAATAAAAATGCCGGGGTGTTGAAGTCGCTAAACATTGTAATGGCATCAGATCTTCACCTTGGAACTATAAACGGAAAACGTTTTGCATATCGGATTGTTGACCGCATAAACAAACAGAAGCCGGATATTGTTTTGCTTGCCGGAGATATTATAGATGAAGATATTAAACCGGTTCTCAGAGATAATGTTGGCGAAGCCCTTCTTGAGCTAAATGCCAGATACGGTGTATATGCAATTACCGGTAACCACGAGTACATTGGCGGCGTTAATGATGCTGTTGAATATCTTAACCGGCATAATATTCATATGATAAGGGACTCATATGTTAAGATAGATAATTCCTTTTATGTTGTTGGAAGAGAAGACTGGAACAGCAAAAGATTTGCCGATTACAGCCGCAAGCCGTTAAATGAAATACTTGACGGCGTTGATAAATCGCTTCCGGTTATAATGATGGATCATCAACCGTTTCAATTAAACGAAGCAATGGAAAATGGAATCGATTTACAATTATCGGGACACATACACAACGGACAGTTATGGCCTGTCAATTATATTGTTGGTATGATTTACGAACTGCCGTGGGGTTATATGCTGAAAGGAAACACTCATTATTATGTTTCGTGCGGTGTAGGTGGATGGGGACCGCCAGTTAGAATTGGAAGCCGTCCCGAAATAATTAAAATAACTCTCAACTTTGAATAATTTTCGATGAAACAGATTATCAATACAATCCTCTTGATATTACTGCTATCAACAAAAATGTTTTCTCAACCGGAAAAAATTTTAATTGTTACCGGAGGAAAAGAGGTTGATAAAGAAAATTTTTATAAACTATTCAACACTTTTTCCTATGATACTATTTCAAAGCCTTTCGCATTCCATTTATTCGATCTTGATAATATCAGCAATTATAAAGCCATCGTTTTTTACGATACTTATCAACCGATAAGTGATGAACAGAAAAAATCGTTTCTAAATATTTTTGAAGGGGGTATTGGCGTTTTGTTTCTTCATCACTCGCTTGTTTCTCATCAGGAGTGGGATGAATACGAAAAAATTGTTGGCGGAAGATATTTTCATCAAGTTTGGGTTGATAATGAAAAGAAATACGGTCCGTCAACTTACAAACACGATCAAGATTTTTTAGTAGAGATTATAGATAAAACTCATCCTGTTACAATTGATATGGAGAATTTTAAAATACATGATGAGACATATCTCAATTACAGAGTTTTGCCTAACGCTACCCCGCTTTTAAGAACCGGCTATAGAGAAAGCGGCGAGTTGCTGGGATGGACGCACACATACAAAAATTCAAAGGTTGTTTACTTGATGCCGGGGCACGACAAAAATGCCTT
>JAGXSM010000298.1 GCA_018333725.1 Melioribacter sp.
TTACAAATTATGTATTGATTTTTGAATTACTTGGAATTTTACTTCTTGTTGTATTGATTGGCGCAGCTTCTATAGCAAGAAGTGATAAAGAATAAATCGTTATTTTTTTTTGATTTCATTTTTTTTACTGATGTTTACTAAACATCAGAAATGAAGGAGAAGTATTTTGGCTCAAGTTGGTCTGACACATTTTTTGGTTGTAAGTTCAATCCTCTTTTCACTGGGTATTTACGGTATCATAACACGTAAGAACGCTGTAATGGTCTTAATGGGAATTGAACTTATATTGAATTCTGCTAATATCAATTTTGTAGCATTTTCTAAATATGGTAACCTTGGTATTAACGGACAAATAGTTGCACTGTTTGTTATTGTACTTGCTGCAGCTGAAGCAGCTATTGCTCTTGCTATTGTACTTAATATTTACAAAACATATGCAAATGTAAACGTAGACGAAATAGATCACTTAAAAGACTAGGATATGACTGAATCAGTATTATCAACATTATCATTAATAATTCTTTTTCTACCGCTGCTGGGATTTACAGTAGTTATTCTACTTGGTAAAAGATTTCCAAAACTCTATTTGTTTGAAGTAGCAATTTTAACAATTGCATTTATACTTTCAGTTGTAGTCATGTATTCCAAGTTAGCCTACTATTTAAATAGCGATATAATTTCCTCATTCAACTGGATAACCATTGGCGCTGCACCTCTTGCCGGAGTTATTAATATAGAACTCGGAATTAAAATTGATAATGTTACTGTTATTATGCTTTTTGTTGTAAATCTTATAAGTATGCTGGTTCATATTTTCTCTATCGAATACATGCACGGAGATCAGAGATATACAAGATACTTTGCAAACCTTGGATTATTCACTTTCTCAATGCTCGGAATAGTTTTAACGCACAATTTGTTAATGATGTATATTTTCTGGGAACTCGTTGGTCTTTCATCATACCTGCTAATCGGTCACTGGTACGAAAAAAAATCTGCTGCTGATGCAGCTAAAAAAGCTTTTATTGTTAACCGTATTGGTGATATCGGAATGTTTATCGGCATCCTCATTTTATTTACACATTACAAAACATTTACATTCGATACAATCTTTGCTCAGATTTCACAAGGAAATATTCCATTTAACAGCGAAGCCTGGCTAACAGCTGCCGGAATATTAGTATTCATGGGTGCTGTTGGTAAATCGGCTCAATTCCCTCTTCATGTTTGGTTACCCGATGCAATGGAAGGCCCAACCCCTGTTAGCGCATTAATTCACGCTGCTACAATGGTTGCCGCCGGTGTTTACCTTGTAACAAGAATTTTTGTTATGCTTACTGCAGATGCAATGCTTGTAATTGCTGTAGTTGGCGCCTTTACTTCTCTTGTTGCCGCAACAATTGCACTCACACAAAATGATATTAAAAAAGTACTTGCTTACTCGACTGTTTCGCAGCTGGGATATATGATAATGTCTTTAGGTGTTGGTGCATATGTATTCGCATTTTTCCATCTTGTAACTCATGCTTTCTTTAAAGCATGTTTGTTTCTTGGAGCCGGATCTGTAATACATGCAATGCATCATGAGCAGGATATCCGTAACATGGGAGGATTAAGAAAAAAACTCCCGTTAACCTATGCAACCTTCTTAATTTCTACTATTGCAATATCAGGAATTCCACTTACTTCTGGATTTTTAAGTAAGGACGGAATACTTGCCGGAACGCTTGCATTCGGCAAATTAACCGGGCACTGGCTAATACCAATAATGGGATTTACTGTTGCAGCAATGACAGCTTTTTACATGTTCCGTTTGGTAATAATGACGTTTCATGGTGAGCCGAGAGATCATCACAAATATGATCATGCACATGAATCCCCATGGGTCATGGTTGGTCCGCTTGTAGTTCTTGCTGCGCTATCCATTTTTATTTGGTACACACCCAATCCTCTCTCTCCGGATGCCGGATGGTTTATGAAAGAGTGGGTAAAAACCCCCAGTACAGTTGTTCCTGAATCATCTCGATTTGAATTTATGCAATCAGCATCGCATGAAACAGAAGTACACGGAGAGGTTGTTCATTCTCCACTTTATACTGAAACAATGCATTGGGCTCATTATCCTGCTATGGGTATGTCCATACTCTTAGCCGGATTGGGAATTTTATTTGCGTTCCTCTTTTACCAATGGAAAAAAATTAATGCTGATAATCTTGCAACCAAAATAAAACCGCTTTACAATTTTTCTCTGAACAAATGGTACCTTGATGAAGCTTACGATGCTACTGCTATATCGGGGACGTTAAATTTTTCGAAAATACTTTCCTGGTTTGATAATAAAATTGTTGATGGTGCTGTTAATGGAGCTGCATGGCTTGGAAGATTTATTTCCAGCTTAAGCGGATTGTTCGATACATTTGTAGTTGATGGTCTCGTTAACTTTACTGCTTTCTTTAGCGGATTTATCGGATTAGCTTTCAGAAAATTGCAAACAGGTAAAGTTCAGACTTACATAGTATTTGTTGTTTTTGCTGTAATCATACTTTTATTATTCTTTAAAC
The DNA here is from genome assembly GCA_018333725.1 of Melioribacter sp. Taxonomy (GTDB): domain Bacteria; phylum Bacteroidota; class Ignavibacteria; order Ignavibacteriales; family Melioribacteraceae; genus DSXH01. The sequence goes on from JAGXSM010000298.1 coordinate 2,562, forward strand.
CATTTTGATTTTTGAAATAAAAAAACTGAACTACTTAGTTTATTAACAAGATAATGGTAAAATGGAGTAATCCATTTTCAAATAAAATTAAAAATATAGGTTAGTCATTATGATGGGATTTCCGATATTAACATTAATTACATTTTTACCGGTTCTGGGGATGATTATAATTTTGTTCCTTAAAAAAGAACAAGGTAATACGATTAAATACACCACATTAGCAATTACAGCTATTCAAGTCGTATTAGCTATCATCCTGTTAACAAATTATAACTATTCTGCAGCCGGAGTTTATGAAGAAAGATCATTTCAATTTATTGAGAAGTTTAGATGGATTGAAATTGGTGGAATCTCCTGGCTGGGAACTGTAAAAATTGATTACTTCCTCGGTGTTGATGGATTAAGCATGCCGATGGTTCTTTTAACTGCATTAATCTCCTTCATTGCAGCAATTTCTTCATTGAATATCAATCATTCCCTAAAGGGATATTTTGCATTATTCCTCCTCCTCGATACCGGGATGATGGGTGTATTTGTTGCACTCGACTTTTTCTTGTTCTATATCTTCTGGGAATTAATGTTGCTCCCTATGTACTTCCTTATAGGAATCTGGGGTGGTCCAAGAAAAGAATATGCGGCTATCAAGTTCTTTATTTACACATTATTCGGAAGTATTTTCATCCTTTTAGTAATGATCGGACTTTATTTTAGTGCAACAGAAACATTAGCTGATGGAACTAAAGTATTTACTTTTGACCTGTTACAATTAATGAACTCAGGTAATTATACGGCTGATGGAATCCTTTCTCCACTAAATCCCAACAATCTTAGGTTTGTTGCTTACCTTGCACTTTTCGTTGGTTTTGCTATAAAGATTCCAATGTTTCCATTCCATACATGGTTACCGGATGCACACGTAGAAGCTCCAACCCCAATCTCAGTTATTCTTGCCGGTGTGCTCCTTAAAATGGGAACTTACGGAATCCTGAGAATCAGTTACCCAATATTCCCCGATATTACCCGGGATTTAATGTGGTGGATTGCAATATTCGGTATGGTAAATATTATTTACGGTGCTTTCGTTGCTCTGGCTCAAAAAGATTTCAAAAAACTTATTGCCTACTCTTCTGTTTCTCACATGGGTTATGTTTTATTAGGGATGGCTTCTTTAACTTCTACCGGGGTAAACGGTGCTATCTTCCAGATGTTCAACCACGGAACTATTACTGCGATGCTCTTCCTTATTGTTGGTGTTGTATACGACCGTGCTCATACGAGAGGATTGGATGACTTTGGAGGTCTTGCATTACAGATGCCGGCTTATACCGGATTTGTTACGGTTGCATTTTTTGCTACAATCGGGTTACCGAGTATGAGCGGATTTATTTCTGAAGCACTTGTATTCGTTGGTGCGTTTGGAGTAGATAGTATTAGAGTTATTACAATGATTTCTGCATTAGGAATTTTATTAGGCGCCGGATATATGTTATGGACATTACAGAGAATTTTCTTCGGTCCATTAAATCAAAAGTGGGCTACACTTAAAGATATAGATTCCCGGGAATATGCTATGTTCATTCCTCTTACTATTATAATAATTTTCCTTGGTGTGTATCCTTCTGCTATGCTCGATATTATGAATACGTCAGTAAATACACTTGTTAATTTTTTACATAATAATTTCACGGTTTCTTCAATAAGCGGATTATAAATTTTATAATGGAACTGAATAATCTATATCAATCAATTAACCTCATTTTACCTGAAATAGTTTTATCTGCTTCTTTAGTCATTCTTGTTTTAGCAGATCTTATATTTCATAAAGATAAAAGACTTATTCCTTATATAGCGGGTATTGGAATAGCTATTACAGGTGCATTTGTAATTAATCAGTTTGGTATAAGCGGATTTGGATTTCAATCCACATCTCAGTCAATAAGAAATTACGGATTGATTGCAGTAGATTCTTTCGGCGTCTTCTTTAAGTTAATTGTTATAGCATCATCAATTTTAATTATTTTCTTTTCACTATCCTCTTCTGAAATAAGAAAAATAAAAGACAGGGTTGGCGAGTATTATGCGTTAATATTCGGAATGATTCTCGGTATGTTCTTTATGATTTCTGCTACTGATCTGATTCTTATTTATCTCTCTTTAGAACTTCTCTCTTTATCGTCGTACGTTTTAGCCGGATTTACAAAATTACAGGATAGAAACAGCGAAGCTGCATTAAAATATTTGCTGTATGGCGCAGTTAGCTCCGGTTTAATGCTATTTGGAATCTCACTTGTTTACGGTTTAACAGGAAGTACAAATCTTTATGTGATTAATTCGCTTATACAGGGTCCTCATGTTAATTTATTTACGTTATCATTGGCTATCATATTAATTTTTGCTGGAATCGGTTATAAAATTTCTTCTGCACCATTCCACTTCTGGACTCCAGATGTTTACGAAGGTGCACCAATTACAATTACAGCGTTTTTATCAGTTGCAAGTAAATCTGCGGGATTTGCTCTCCTAATACGGTTTATCAAAACGACATTTGTTTCTTACATTAACGACAATGGCGAGTGGACATTAATAAATGTATTCGACTGGCAGTCTGTATTAATTGCTATTTCAATTCTAACAATGACCTTAGGAAACTTTTCGGCCTTATGGCAGAATAATCTAAAACGAATGCTTGCTTATTCAAGTATTGCTCATGCCGGTTACTTGTTGTTAGGTCTTGTTGTGTTAACAAATCAGGGCTTGTTAGCAATTCTAATTTATTTTATTGTTTACCTGTTAATGAACCTGGGTGCATTCCTTGTTGTAATGTTAATTGCTAATAAGATCAATTCCGAAGATATCGACGATTATAATGGAATCGGTTACACATCTCCCTTACTGGGTGTATCGCTTGCTATATTTCTTATATCGTTAACCGGTCTACCCCCTACCGCCGGATTTATTGGAAAGCTTTATTTATTCGTTGCTCTTGTAGATGTTAAGATGATTACAGTTGCAGTTATTGCTTTGTTAAACTCAGTCGTTTCATTATACTATTATGTTCGGGTATTAAAACACATGTACTTATCAAAAGCAACCGATTCAACTCCGTCTATTATTCCTACGTTTGGAACCGGAATACTGGTGCTTGTTCTTGTTATCCCTGTACTTGTATTTGGAATTTATTTCGGTCCGCTTGTAAATCTTGCAAAGAGTTGTCTGGTTATAATCGGTTTTTAGAATTTATTATTACTTGAATTTTTACCAGCGCTTTTATAGTTTTTCCCGGCAATTTATTTGAGTCCTTTACTTCATTTTTTTATCTAAGTCATTCTAAAATAATTTTCATCAAAGGAATTTTTTATGAACTATCTAAATGAATTAACTGCTAACAAGGAAATTTTTTTCAAATTTATGAAAGAGAAATATCCAATCTTTTTTAATTCCAATATTTTTTTCAGGGATATTCTCTATTCCATTAAGAGCTATTTCGAAAGAAAAGATAAATTTCTCTCTTATGCTCAATGTGAGAAATTGGCCATAGATTATATCAATTACCTCGAAAATTCTAGTGAATTAAAAAAAGTAAGTAATAATGCATGGAAAGTGAATTTTTTTGTTAATCCCGTTGTTAGTAAAGTAGAAACAGTTGGAAAGGAATAAAAATGGTTAATGAAACCGTTATTAGAAATGATATTGAGATAACAGAAAAAGCAATAAATCAGGTAAAAAAGATTAAAGAAGAAAATTCGATACCTGAAGATTATGCTTTAAGAGTTGGTGTTAAAGGAGGTGGATGTTCCGGTTTAACTTACCAGCTTGGCTTTGATGGAGAACTTAAGAATGGTGATACCGTCATCGAAAAGGATGGTCTTAAAATATATGTTGATGGAAAAAGTTTATTCTATCTTTCAGGAACCATTCTCGATTTTAGCGACGGATTAAACGGTCGGGGATTTGTATTCAATAATCCAAATGCAACCAAAACATGCGGTTGCGGAGAATCATTCGGAGTTTAATATGCAAAGAAGAAATTTTTTAACTTCACTTGGTTTATTGACCATTGCCGGATCGGTCGATAAGATTGAAGGGATTACAAATAAATTAAATAATAAAATAGATTGGAGTAACAAAATGAGTAAATTCGAATTAGCACCATTACCCTATGCTTTTAATGCATTAGAGCCCCATATAGATGCTAAAACAATGGAAATACATCATGGCAAACACCATGCGGCATATGTAAACAACTTGAATAAAGCTCTCGAAGGAAATACTGAATTAACCGGTAAATCTCTAAAAGAAATGTTCAAGATGATGTCTAAATTACCGGCTGCTGTTAGAAACAATGGCGGAGGTCATTATAATCATACAATGTTCTGGGAAATTATGGGGCCAAATAAAGGCGGACAGCCGACTGGTGCTTTAGCAGATGCAATTAACGGCACATTCGGTTCATTTGATAAATTCAAAGAACTTATGAACAATGCCGGGGCAACACGTTTCGGTTCCGGTTGGGCATGGCTTGTTTTATCTGACGGTAAATTAGTGGTCTCTTCTACCCCAAACCAGGACAATCCGTTAATGGATGTTGCAGATGTAAAGGGTTTTCCTGTTATGGGTGTTGACGTTTGGGAACATGCTTATTATTTACTTTACCAGAATAGAAGACCGGATTATTTAAATGCCTGGTGGAATGTTGTTAACTGGGATGAAGTTGCAAAACGGTTTGCTTCTGCTAAATGATTGTATGAAGAATCATTTTTCCCCTTTAGAAAATCCCGTTGAAAAACGGGATTTTTTTTATCAACTCTGTATTTAACTTCTTTATTAGGTAATAAATATTTCATCAACTCTAAATCCTCAATCAATCTATCTTCCTCTCCCCAATCGCTCCAATTAACACCTTTAACATTTAGAACCACTAATTGACTTGTAATCTTTTCTAAAACACTCTTTGAAAAATTAAAACTTGGCAAATATTTGAAGAATCTTTTAATCATTACCTCTTCATATTCACTTCCGATGTGAACTCCAATTGAATCAAAAGATTTTATTAATGCGGGGACACATTCTTTCATACACTCAATTATTGTTTTACTTTTACCGATAAGAACAAATGTGTTAATCAAACATTTTTTATCTATAAGAATTTTTGTAGTTATTACACCGGGTTTCTCCCAGAATTTTTTAACATCAGAAAAATCATTCGAATAAATCTCCCCTTTTTCAATCCATCCATAACCGGTTTCAAACCTTGTAGCATCAATTCCAAGTAAAACAATTTTTTCGGGATTATTATCAACAAAGTTTACTGCCTGATCAACGTATCCCATAAACTTCTCTTCTTCCAAAATAAAATGGTCAGATGGAAACATAACAATTGTTGAGTGTGGATTATTATGATGAATTTTCGATAACGGTAATAATAGTCCGGCAGATGTTTCTCTCATGCATGGTTGTTCCACTATTTTTATTACCGGATATTCTCCAAATTCTTCATTGATATACTCTGAATGTGAAGTATTGGCAATCATCATTAGCCTATCGTGAGGAATTAATAACGCTAAACGATCCACTGTATGTTGAACCATTGAGCGCGTTCCGATAAAAGTACAATATTGTTTTGGTCGGTGATATCCGTAAATCTGAGTTACATAATTTCTTAATCGTGTCCCTTCACCTCCGGCAAGAACTATTCCCCATAAATTTTCTTTATTGGGATTCATTTAAACCCCGAATTTATTTGGGTATCGTTCAGATAATTTGGAAGAGGTAAAAACAACATTGAAGTGTTGTAAATGCAAAGAAATGAATAAATAACTCTGAGGTTACAATTTGGCGGCTGTTTTATTTTTGTTGAAGGTGAATTCATATTTCACACTTTTAGCGCTATCTTATTATCGGGGTAACTAATAAATAGTTTAGTAGTGAACTGTTTTTAAATAGTTTTTGGGTAAGATTTAAAATAAAAAACCCCTTAAAAAGGGGTTTTTTTGTCAAATGTTCGGATATTTATTTTAATTTTCGTGAACAAACTTAAGCCGGTTAACTGCTCTCCTTAATGATGCTTCAGCTCTAATTTCATCAATTTTCTCTTTATTTCTATTAGCAATTCTATCTTTAGCTCTTTGTAAAGACCTTTCAGCCCTTTCAATATCTATATCTTCTTTAGATTCAAAGCTGTCTGCTAACACTAAAATCTTATTGGTCAGAACTTCCACCGTACCGCCACTTGTAGCATATTCTGTTTCTATATCATCGAGCCCAACAATTTTTATCTTACCAATTTCAAAAGTACTTAATAACGGAGCGTGATTAAATAAAACCTGGAAATTACCAAGCGTACCCGGTAATGAAATTGATTTTACTTTTCCGCTATAAGCTGATTTCGACGGAGTAATTATTTCAATATTCAGTTCTTTCATGCTAAGGTCTTTGCTTTTTCAACAGCTTCTTCAATTGTTCCTACATACATAAATGCTTGTTCAGGTAAACTATCATGTTTACCATCAAGGATTTCTTTAAAACTCCTTATAGTATCTTCCAGCTTAACATATTTACCGGGGAATCCTGTAAACTGTTCTGCTACGTGGAACGGCTGACTTAAGAATCTTTGAATTCTTCTTGCTCGCCTTACAATTATTTTATCGTCATCAGAAAGTTCATCCATACCGAGGATATTTATGATATCCTGAAGATCTTTGTACGCCTGTAAAATTTCTTTAACCCGTTTAGCAACTGAATAGTGTTCATTACCAACAATATCCGGTTGGAGAATTCTCGAAGTTGAATCGAGTGGATCTACAGCAGGATAAATACCAAGTTCTGAAATTTGACGGCTTAATACTGTTGTAGCATCGAGATGCGAGAATGCAGTTGCCGGAGCTGGGTCGGTTAAGTCGTCTGCTGGAACGTAAATAGCTTGAACCGATGTTATTGATCCTTTGTCAGTTGAAGTGATGCGTTCTTGCAATTCACCCATTTCAGTAGCAAGATTAGGCTGATAACCCACAGCAGAAGGCATTCGTCCAAGAAGTGCTGAAACTTCCGAACCGGCTTGTGTAAAACGGAAAATGTTATCGATGAAAAGCAACACATCCCTTCCTTCTTCATCGCGGAAATATTCTGCAATAGTTAATCCTGTTAATCCAACTCTCAAACGTGCACCGGGCGGTTCATTCATCTGCCCGAATACTAATGCTGTTTTTGGTAATACACCGCTCTCTTTCATTTCCAGCCAGAGGTCATTACCTTCTCTTGTTCTTTCACCAACACCGGCAAATACCGAATAACCTCCGTGCTGCTTTGCGATGTTGTGAATTAATTCCTGAATAATAACTGTTTTACCAACACCGGCGCCGCCGAATAATCCTGTCTTTCCGCCTTTTGTATAAGGTTCAAGAAGGTCGATAACTTTTATGCCGGTTTCGAACATCTCTTGTTTAGTAGTAAGGTTTTCAAATTTTGGAGAGTGGCGGTGAATTGCATAACGCTTCTTCGTTTTGATATCGCTTCCCAAACCATCAATTCCTTCACCAATCACATTTATTAAACGGCCAAGAGTCTCTGGTCCTACAGGTACTGAAATCGGTTCACCTGTATCGAATGCCTTCATACCACGGACTAATCCGTCTGTAGAATCCATAGCAACGGTTCTAACACGATTTTCACCAAGATGCTGCTGAACTTCAACAATTAATTCTTGTTCTTTGCCTTCAATATCTTTTCTTGGAATTTTAATTGAATTGTATATACTTGGTAATTTCCCGCCTTCAAAATCTATATCGACTACGGGTCCAATAACTTGGATTATTGTTCCTTCGCTTAGTGCCATTTTTCTCCCTGATTTTACAATTTTTGGGTCTAAAATTAGAAAGAAATGAGCTTATTTCCAAAGTCCCTTTTGGAAGAATTAGATGTGAATAATATCCTTGAATTCTATTGAGATAAGAGATTTTTATTGAGTAATGCAGTTCTTAAATATTACCCTGAATGTTGAACCGATCCCTTTCTCACTTTCCACTTCAATTTCAGCTTCATTTATTGAGCAATAATTTTTTACAAGTGCCAATCCCAAACCATTCCCCTCATAAGAGCGTGTATACCCATGTTCTTCCTGCACAAATGGCTGAAAGACTTTTTCTAAAAACTCTTTGCTCATGCCAATACCCGAATCTTTTACCTCAACTATCCTTTCATCCTTTTCATTTTCATAAAGAACGACTTCAATCTTACCCTTATCTGTATATTTAATTGCATTATCAATAAGGTTTGCGAATATCTGCATAACGCTGTATTCATCCCCTATAATTTGAGGATTTGATGATAAGCAATCGTAATGCAAATCGAGTTTTTTACTCTGTGCAAGATAAAGATATTCGATGTAGAGGGACTGTAAAATTTCGGAATCTAAATTAATTTTTTTCTTCACAGGTTGGTAGGCACCGGTTTGAAGCTCGGACATATTAAGTATTAAATCAACTGTTCTGATTATTCTGTGAGAAGCACGGGAAATACTTGAGAATAATTCTAAAAACTCGGGTTCGATTTTATCTTCAACTTCATCTTTAATCAACTGGAAATTACTTGTTATTATATTAATTGGAGTTCTAATTTCATGAGAGATTTGAGCGAGGAACTCTGTTTTTAATTTTTCAGAAGCAACAGCTCTTTCTTTTGAATCTATAATTTCCTGAATCATTCTCTTCTTTTCAGTTACATCTTCTTTAACAGCAACAAAATGAGTTGTAATTCCTTCGTCATTAATAACCGGGGAAATAATTTGATGTTCCCAATACAATCCACCTTTTTTATTTCTATTTAGGATCTCACCTTCCCAGTCTTTTCCGGAAAGTATGGTATCCCACAATTTCTTATAAAATTCAGTATCATGGTTGTTGGAACTCAAAATCCTGATATTCTGTCCCTGAACTTCATCCTTGGAATAACCGGCAATTCGTTCGAAACTTGGATTAACATAAACAATATTT
>JAGXSM010000299.1 GCA_018333725.1 Melioribacter sp.
GCTTTTAAAGAGGAGACCGCTTAAAAAAAATGAATGTCAGTCTGAGCTTTTAAAGAGGAGACTGCTTCAAAAAAATGAATGTCAGTCTGAGCTTTTATAGAGGCTGCATAAAAAATTTTTCATTGTCAGTCTGAATGTCAGTCTGAGCAAGTCGAAGACTGACATTTTCGATTAGAACTAAACTTCAACTTAAGTGTTTCTCAATTATTTCTTTTAAGACAGCTTTTTTTTACAGCAACTCAACAATATTTTTATTGGATGACTTTTCGGTTCTTTTAGTCGATTTAATTTTTTGCATCGAATCCTTTGCTTTTACATCAACAGTTAAATCAATATTTGTTAGAGTTTCTGCTTTAACAAGCAGTCCTTTATCAATATTGAATATAATCTTACCATTACCGGAAATTACAGGATCTTCGAATGCATATTTAACACCTTCTTCTTCACCGGTTTTATTACCGCTCCATTTAGCAGTTAAATCTGCTGTAATTAAGGCTCCTTTGTCACCGTTTAGATTTACGAAATCGTTAATCTTGAATACTGCGGTGTTCTCTATATTAAATACACTTACCTGAGCTGGATATTTTCTTTCCCATGTAGAATCCTTACCGACAGATTTTTCAGGGAGTTCCCGGAACAATAATTGTGTTAATGGTCGTAATGCAGATTCACTTAAGTTTTTTGAAAGCTGGGATTTCTGCTCAGCGGTTAATTTTTGAGGTTGCGGCTGCATCGAATTCATTTTATCGATCATCTTATCGAGCCGCGTTACTTCTATAACCTCACCGCGTGAACTTACACGTGCGCGGTATGGAGAATTTGCAATACCTGCATATTCAATAAAACGGAGTTTTTCTTCCTGTGGTAATTCGGCTTTTGAATCGAAAGTTATTTTCTGTCCGTTTATATTTGCATCCAGACTAACCGAGGCAATGTTTACACTCAACTCTGCAACCTTATCTTCATCAATTTCAAGAACTTCTATACTTACATTATAAATAAGAGTCTGGATAAGCTTAGAGTTGATTGTTGAATCTGTTTTTATTGTCTCATCAGAAGTGGAAATTGTAGTCAGTTTATAATTGAATTTATCCCCTTTGGTAAACTTATACCTTAGAGATAAACTTCCTTCTTTTATTGGGATTGTTTCATAATTATCCTGACTTGCTTGTGAGTCTTTTTTCTCTTCTGATTTACCGCATCCGATCATCATTGAGATAAATAATAAGCCGATAATTGAGCTAAAAATTTTTTTTGTCATTTTATTTCCGGTTTAGTTAAATGAAACACCCCTTGTTAAAGAAGGGGAGTAGTGGTTTTAATTCCATCCGTTGATTTCGAGCAGCTCTTTTCTAGAGAAAAAGTGGGAAATTTCTTTCAGAGCATTTTCATTCGAGTCAGAACCGTGAACAATATTCTCCTGAATATTATCTGCATAAAGTTTTCTGATCGTTCCTTCTTCTGCTTTTGCCGGGTCTGTTGCACCGATTAATTTACGGAATTCTTCAACTGCATTTTCTTTTTCTAAAACTATCGGTACACAGGGTCCCGAGGTCATATACTTGATCAGGTCGTTAAAAAATGGTCGTTCTTTATGTACTTCATAAAATCCCTTAGCGGAATCGTCAGTTAATCTTACCATCTTAAGTCCTAAGACTTTGAATCCTGCATTCTGTATGTGTGAAATAACATTTCCGATTAATTGTTTTCTTACACAATCGGGTTTAAGTATTGCTAATGATCTGTTTGTCAAATTTTCTCCTTTATAACAGTTTCAAAAAATCATCTATACTAATTCTTGTTTGCTTTAAAATATGTGATAGCGTTGATCTTTTTAGGCTTATGAGCAGGTATTGTTACTTTTAATAATTTATCTTCGCTTTTGTATACGAATATGACTTCCTCTTTGTCTAACTACAATCCAGCAGTCTCTTTGAAGTGCATTGATTATCTGGTAGTAGTTTAGAAGAGGAACCTTACTCATATTGATAATTCCTTAACAACATTATCTTTTTGAATTAAGAAATCGTCTTCAACAGGTTCTAAGTATAATTCAATTGCCTCTTTTATATTTTTTAATGCTTCGGATTCATTATCACCTTCACTTATACAACCAGGTAGGGAAGGGACATATACAGTATATCCACCATCATCACTTTTTTCTAGAATCACTTTTAAAGTCATGCTATTACCTCTTACATTAAATAGATGTTACAATTATTACTTTCTTTTCTTAACCGGTCTGGATTTTTTTTACAACTTTCTTTACACTTTTTCTTTTTGCCGGTATACTTTTCCCTTTAACCTTAGAACCTGTAACTTTCTTTTCAATACTTTTTCCATTTGCCTTTGTACTATTTTTCTTCTCAAGTGCTTTCTTCATGGTAAAGCCGATTTCAGCGGGACTTTCAACAACATGAATTCCGGCTTTCTTCATTGCAGCCATTTTTTCTGCTGCAGTTCCTTTACCACCGGAAATAATTGCTCCGGCATGGCCCATACGTCTGCCCGGAGGTGCAGTTCTTCCGGCTATAAATCCAACAACCGGTTTTTTAACATACTTCTTAATAAACACTGCAGCTTCTTCTTCGGCACTTCCGCCGATTTCACCAATCATAATAATTCCTTCTGTACCGGAGTCTTCATTAAACAACTTTATTACATCTATAAATCTTGAACCGATTACCGGGTCGCCTCCAATTCCAATGCATGTCGATTGACCGATCCCTAAATCTGTCAGCTGTTTTACTGCTTCGTAGGTGAGTGTTCCGCTTCGGCTTACAATACCGATTTTTCCTTGCTTATGTATAAATCCTGGCATAATTCCGATCTTAGCTTTACCCGGAGAAATAACACCCGGGCAATTTGGTCCTATTAATGTAACGCCTTTTTCTTTAATTGAATTATAAACCGAAATCATATCGCGTGCTGGAATTCCTTCTGTTATACATACAATCAGTTTTACTCCGGCATTAGAGGCTTCTAAAATTGCATCGGCTGCAAATGCCGGTGGAACAAATATTGCCGATGCCTCTGCTTTAACATCCTTAACAGCATCAGCAACTGTATTGAAAATCGGAATGTTTGTATTCTCAAATTTCTGACCCCCTTTACCGGGTGTTACTCCGCCTACAACATTGGTTCCGTATTCAACCATTTGACGTGTATGGAAGGAACCTTCTCCGCCTGTAATTCCCTGGACAATTACGCGCGTTTTTTTCTCGAGAAGAATACTCATTTTTTATCCTTTGGTATATGTTCTAAAATTGTTTAGGCAAAATTAAGAAAGGATAGGGAAATATACTTGCTTAAAATTATTGAAAGAGAACTTGAGCAAACTTAACTCATCAAATTCTTTTGCCATTATCTGCATACCGATCGGTAATCCATCGGAATTATTTCCTACAGGAATATTGATCCCCGGTATACCTGCTAAGTTAGCCGATGTTGTATAAATATCCATTAAATACATTTCAAGCGGATCGTTTGATTTTTCACCTATCTTAAATGCTACTGTTGGTGTCGTTGGTGTAATAATCAGGTCAACTTCCTTAAATGCATTATCAAAATCTTCTTTCAACAATCGTCTTACCTTTTGAGCTTTACGGTAATATGCATCATAATATCCGGCAGAGAGAACATAAGTACCGAGCATTATTCGCCGTTTAACTTCACTTCCAAATCCTTCCGACCTCGATTTTACAAACATCTCGTTAAGACTATGGGCATTCTTAGCGCGGTGCCCAAAGTGAGCTCCATCGTAACGTGCAAGGTTGGAGGATGCCTCTGCAGTAGTAAGAATGTAATAAGTCGGAATTGAATACTCAGTGTGGGGAAGTGAGATTTCGGTTATCTCATGACCGGATGATTTTATCTTATGGCAAGTTTCAGAGATTTTTTTTCTGATTTCAGGATCAAGACCTTCGGAAAAATATTCTTTAGGAAGTCCGATCTTAAATTTACTCTTCTCTTTAATTTCATTTATGAAATCAGGCACCAATTGAACTGATGAGGTTGAATCATTCTTGTCATTGCCGGCAATTACCTGAAGAATTAATGCAAGGTCGTAAATATTTTTTGCAAATGGACCTATTGTATCGAATGAAGATCCGTAAGCTGTAAGTCCGTAGCGTGAGACTCGTCCGTATGTTGGTTTAAGCCCGAATATTCCGCAGAATGCAGCCGGCTGTCTAATTGATCCTCCGGTATCGGTTCCTAAAGAAGCATCGCATAAATTAGCTGCAACAGCTGTTGCCGAGCCGCCGCTCGATCCGCCGGGTACGCGTGAATTATCAATAGGATTTAATACGGCGCCGAATGCAGAGTTCTCATTTGATGAACCCATTGCGAATTCATCACAATTGGTTTTACCGATTATTATTGCGTCTTCATCGATTAATTTCTGGACTGATATGGCTGTATAAACTGATTCAAAATTTTTTAAGATATTAGAAGAACAGGTAAGAGGTCTATTCTTAATTACAAGAACATCCTTTATTGCAATTACCATTCCGGCAAGTCTTCCGGCTCTTCCTTTTTTAATTTTTTGTTCAATCAAGTCTGCTGCATCTTCTGCATCGCTAAAAGTAAAATTAAATGCATTAAGTTTTTTTTCTTTTTCAATTCGAG
>JAGXSM010000300.1 GCA_018333725.1 Melioribacter sp.
ATTACTTCATCAATACAGGAATTGTCCTGTGCAAGCGGTAATGTATAATTACGAAGCAGAAATGAAATTTTTGCATCCGGGAAATATTTCTTTAATATAGAAACAAGCGGTAATGTTAATACAACATCGCCAATTCTATCGGTTCTAACAATTAATATATTTCTCGGATTACCCATTAACCTCAACATAAATTTATTTCTTTGAAACAAATTTATTTTCTTTAATATAATAGCGCCATTGTAAATCTACAGATTTTTTAATCCCGATCCTTCGTGCAGACACAATGCATTCCGGTTTTAGCCGGGAATCATTAATAATAAAAATATAATCACCGGTTAGATCGGTGCCGTTATCGTTTCTATCTATATTAAATGCCTTGCAGAATTTAGCCGGACCACTGCATAAATTCTTAAGCTCGTTTTCATTTGCAGTTTTTTTGCCAAAACGGTTTACTGCCATCTGGTCAATTCCATCCACAGGTTCAACAGCACGGATCAGAATTGCTTTACCATCATTAATATTTCCGGTTACAACATTAGCACAGAAGTGCATTCCGTATGTAAAATAAACATACAGTTTACCGCCTCCTTCAAACATAACCTGATTACGTTTTGTTTTACCTCTAAATGAATGAGCCGCTTGGTCGATTTTTCCGTCGTAAGCTTCCACTTCTACAATCCTTCCGCATAAGTAAACTCCATTATTTTTTTTAACGATATACTTACCAAGAAGTTCTTTTGCAACTGTGTGAACATCTCCCTTATAAAATTTTAGGGGAAGTTTTTTTTGAATGGAGAATTTCATTCGGTTAGACAAGTGTTATTCCCGAATCTTGATCGATCTTATTCTGAATTTCGGCGACTTTCAATACATAGTCATCAGCCTTGTCGGGATTTTTCTTAATCAATTCTTTATAAACATTAAGCGCATCTTGAAATTTATTCTGCGAAAGGTAAATTTCTGCAAGAGTTTCAGAAGCAATTTTCTCACCCTTAAATTCTTCTATCTCGGTTTTAATCGGCGAATCTTCGTAAGCTTTATAATTTATTTTTGCTCCTGTTAATTTCTGAGCAAGAATTTCCAGCTGATCTTCGAGCTTTGGTTCTTCATTTAGAAAAACAGGCTCATCAAAATCGATTTTCTTTGTTATGGAAAGTGAATTTCTCTCTTTAATAATACTGCTGATTTTATCCATATAGAAATCGAGAACACTATCTGACTGAATAATCGCGGCTCCTTTTCTAACTAAAGATCTCGCTTCTATCTCGTTGCCGGAATATGCATGAGCTAATGCAAGAATAAAAATAGCGGAAGGATAATCAGGGTAATTCTTTAAACCGCTCTCCAGTATAGAAACCGCTTCTAAAATATTTCCCTGGTCGATTATATTTGATGCAACTCTTGCAAACAGAGGTGAATTACTGTTGAACTCGTAGATCAGTTTAATTTTTTCTTCTGTTAAATTCTTTTCTAATGAATTCACTTAAGTTAACTGCTTCTTTAAAAATGCTTGTCTTAATGACAAAATTGAAACGCTTGCAAATCCAAAAAAGAACATAAGCTGAAACGGAAGAGATGCTAATTCAAAAAAGTAAATAGAAGCAAACACGCCGATTAAACAGTAAAAGGCCATCAATAACTCAACGTAAGTTGATGCCTGGACTTTCATTCCCTTCATATATTTATTTTTTGCGGTATCATCTTTTTTATCAACCACCTTAAATTTTGGTGTTCTTACAAATTCACTTTTACGGCTCATTAATCCTTCTATAACTGCACGTGTATTGTTTATTGAAAGTCCCATAGTTCCGGCCATAAAAAGAGGAAAGAGAGCAATCTTCTTACGCCAGTTAGGGTAAACATCTTTTTGAGAATAAGTATAAAAAATAAATGAACCGATGAATGCAATTATAAATATTGCCATGAAGTTGAAGAAGTTCCAGTATGGTCCGGCATTTTTTATAAATATTAAAGGTACATTAAGTATTGCAACAAGAAGAATAAATGGGAACACTATATTATTAGTTAAGTGAAATGTGGAATGAAGTTTTAATTTCATCGGAATGTTTGAACGCCATACAAGAGGAATTATTTTCTTTGCCGTTTCGATATAACCCTTGGTCCATCTGAACTGCTGGGCTTTAAGCGCATTCATCTCTAATGGTAATTCTGCTGGGGTCGTAAAATCTCTAAGGTAAACAAACTTCCAACCTTTCAATTGTGCGCGGTAACTCAGATCCAGGTCTTCTGTTAATGTATCAGCTTTCCAGTTGCCGGCGTCTTCAATACATTCTTTTCTCCATACTCCGCCGGTACCGTTAAATGTGATAAAGAAACCGGCTTTGTTACGTACAGTCTGCTCAATTACAAAATGTCCGTCGAGGGCAAGAGCTTGAATTCTTGTAAGCAAAGAATAATCTTCGTTCAGATGTTCCCATCGTGTCTGAACTAATCCTACTTTACCGTCAGTAAAATATTTCAGTGTGTTAATAAGAAAATCACTTTTGGGTATAAAGTCCGCATCAAAAATTGCAATAAATTTTCCTTTAGCAGTTTTAAGTCCTTCTTTAAGCGCACCGGCTTTATAACCTTCTCGGTTGGAACGGCGGATATGTTTGATATCAAAACCCTGTTCCTGTTTTTCTTTAACAATTTTAGAAACTACATCAACAGTTTCATCTGTAGAATCATCAAGTACCTGTATCTCAAGTTTATCTTTCGGATATTCAATTTCGCAAACCGCATTTATTAATCTTTCAACAACATAAAGTTCATTATACATTGGAAGCTGAATTGTAACAACGTCTTCTTCGTGTTCACTTTTTGAACGGGGATTATTCATTCTATATTTGTAGTGAAGATACATCATCACGAATCCATGACTGCTGAAAAAGAGAAGTACCAGCATAGAAAAGATATAAGCAAAGAGGACTATTTCATCAAAGGCCATTTTAAATTCCACAAGTTATTATTCATTTTAAATAGTTTGGTTACCAGTTTGAAACAACCCCCAATAAAATATCTTCCGTAATTCTATCAATAGCAGTTTCTATCGCCTTTCTTCTTACGGTAATAATATCTACGCTTTCGTTAACAGGATAATCCCCGTAATTAGAAAAGCTTCGCTCGAAAATAATTTGACGCTTTATTAAATCCCTGTAAACTGCTTTAACAGTAATTGTAATTCTTCTTGATGTAATATTTTCTCCAACTTTATCTGCACCGGATAAAACAGCAGGTGCATCTGTAAGTGATACTATTGTTCCTTCAATAATGGAATCGGATTTTAATTTATCGCCGACAGTTAAAGTATTGTCATCAATAAATTTTCGAGTAAGTTCATTTGTTAATCTCTCGCTCAAATCGAATTCGCCCGAGCCGCTTCTATCAACAAACAGAGGTATAGAAATAGTTCTAAGATGCGGAGGAACCGATGCGCCGGTAAAAGAATAACTACACCCGGATAAATTAATCAAGCAAATGCTGATTGACAAAAGCAAAAACACTCTTCTAACACTATTCAATTTCATATTCCTTCAGTTTTCTGTACAATGTCCGTTCACTAATATTTAATAGCTTTGCTGCCTTTCTTCTATTGTATTGAGTATTCTTAAGTGCATTTATAATTGCTTGTTTTTCAAGTTCATCAAGAGGAATAACATCGCCCTTAATTTCAGTCGAACCGCTGCTGGAAATTTCCGGTTCGTTTCTTAATGCAATCTGCTTAAGGTCTATTAAATCTTTTTTAATCTCTATTAACGCTCTATAAATCATTTCCCTATCTAGCAGATCGGGAGGGCGGTTTATATGAACGGGTAGGTTTCTAAACTCTTCATCGGGTAACGCGGTTGATAACAAAGGAATAAATGAATCAACATCTAATAAACCGGTTTTACTTAATGCAACAGCCGACTCAATAACATTTTTCAATTCTCTTATATTACCGGGCCAGTCGTAATTGATTAATAATTCGGTTGCCTCCCTGGTAAGTTTTGGTTCCGGTATATTATTAGATTGAGAATAACTTTTAAGAAAATGGTTGAAGAGTTCAATTATATCGCCGCGTCTTTTCCGCAATGGTGGAATATTCAGGGTTACAGCTTTAAGCCGGAAGTAAAGATCATTCCGGAATTTTTTTGAATCTACTTCTTTCTGAAGATCTTTATTTGTTGCCGCAATAATTCTTACATCCACCTTTGTGATTGATTCACTGCCAATTTTCATAAATTCTTTTGTCTCGAGAACACGCAGAAGTTTTACCTGAGTAGTAAGAGCCATCTCGGCAATTTCATCAAGAAAGAGAGTTCCGCCGTCTGCAATTTCAAAATAACCTTTGCGGTCGTCGATAGCACCTGTAAATGAACCTTTCTTATGGCCGAACAATTCGCTCTCTAATAGACTTTCCGGAATTGCACCGCAATTTACACTCACCAATTCGTTATCGGATCGTTTACTATAATAATGAAGAGCGCGTGCAAATACTTCTTTACCAACACCGCTTTCACCGGTTATTAAAACGGAAATATCCGACTGGGCGACTTGCATAGTAATATCAATAAGATCGCGAATCTCCTTGGACTTACCGATTATTCCGAATTTTTTCTGAAAGTCTTCGATGCTCATAAATTAATTTAAAATTATCCCTTTAAAAATAAGAAATGTTTTGCTACTAAGAAGAACTTTTGGATGAGAATCGTTTTGCAAAATGCTTATGCTTCATAATAAAATGTTTGTTGACAAAGTAAAAATTTATTAATAAATCAAAATATTACTACACGTTTTCAATTAATTAATCTCTGCTTCCTCTGCGAATCTCTCTGCGTTATCTGCGTGTTAATCTTTATTGGTTTTGTTATTGCCGCAATCGAGAAATCATCCCAATTATTTTGAGATATTAGTAACTCTTCCGTTTATATTATATTTTTTTGAAAGATAATCCAGAACCGACTTAGTTTCTTCTTCTTTTGCAAACTTTCCAACATTAACAACATTTAAGATACTTCCGCCGACTTCCTTTGTGGTTATCTCTGAAAAGTAACCATCTGATTGAACCTGTTCATGAAGTTTTTTAGCATTATCGAGATTAAGAAATGCACCAGCTTGAATGGTAAAGTTATAATTAACAGGAGCGGATTTTACTTCAGGAGTGATTTGCACTATTTCTTCAGTATCGGGAATGTTGCGATCAGCTGATTTGTTATACGGTGAATCAGGGAACTCATTTTTTAATTTGGTAAGGTACGATTCAGCTTTTTTATAATATCCCAACGAATAGTAATAGGAGAATATTCTGTAAAGTGAAGCATCGGCGTATTTACTCTTTGGATATTTTTCATAAACGATTGAATATTTTTTTAATG